>JALYGX010000397.1 GCA_030776905.1 Cyanobacteriota bacterium
CTATCGGGATATTCTCTCTCTTGACCCAACGGGAAAGTATCGCGATAAAGTACGACTGATGTGTGATTTTGCTACCCATCATCGCGAACGAGAAGTCCCTGACCCCTACTACGGTGGTACAGAGGGATTTAACCAGGTCATCGATCTACTGTTAGACGCTTGTGAGGGGTTGCTGCAACACGTTGTTAAGACGTATGCCTTGACGGGGAAAGAATAGCGCGATCGCTCTTTTCCCTACAAGAATGAATCATGCCTTGAGCGTTAACTGCTCCCCTAACAGATGTTGGGGAAAGGTTAGCTGATGACGTTCACTTGCTTGTACCGTTGGGGACGAGATAGCTCTTTGTCCAGTCTGGACGAGGTGGTAGACTGGATTTTTCCATATCGTTTTGCCACTCAGAATCGGATTTACGCGAAACTCCTGGCACCTCAAATTCATAATGGCTCAATACGGGTCCAGCATATACCATTTTGTCCTGACCACTATCCACCGCAATCATCAACAGATCGACATAACCAACGCCTTCGTGCAGTACACTACCTGGGTCTCCCACCGTTGGGTTCGGCACATCTGTATGTACATCCGCGACAATGGCATCCCAGGCATTAGAATCTTCCGGTGCTTTATAGAAAAGACCAGGATACCAGCCGTTGTAGCGGGTGTATCCTGACCCAGACTCAAGCTCAACAATATCTCTAAGAAATTTCGTCTCTGCTTCAGTCAGTTGCTCTTGTGCCAGTTCCTTGACGGCAATTCCCTTGAGGATAGCTAACTGCTGGGCGAAATTCATCAAGAACTGAGTCTGTTTTTGCTGTATGTTCCGGAAACTAGCTGGGTAGGGTGTTTTCTCAATCAGATTAGCTGCCAACATTGCCATTTTCTCAAATCGTGCCCAGAATTCCGGTCGAGGTTCTACAAAACCAGCGGGGTAGTAGCACAATGTTGTTCCGGTTTCTGACTCTTTGACATAAAGGAGCGTGTCGTGACGTAGCTGCGTCCAAGAAGCAAGCTGGGTATTGAGTGTTTTCATCCCCCAGGCACGGGTACGCATGGCTTGAGGATATTTAGGTTCCGTGGTGGGTGTAGAGAGTTCCCGCAAGGTGGCAAGCCAGTTCGTGTAGAGGTTTTCTTGCCAAACAGCTTGATTTTGCTTGTCGATTACCTTCCTGACCGCCGCTAGATTGTGCTGATAGTTGAGTCCATCCCTAAACTGTCGCCCTTTGGTGTTGGTCATGCGTGTGACGAGGTCGGGTACTACCTGATTGTTCCCCAGTGCGGCGAAGGCAACATCTAGACTTGTCGGGATACGACGCTGAACTTTCTCTTCATTCCATAAGATATCGTCGAATACAACCTTGGATGTGACCCAGCTATCCAGAACAAACTTTTGACCCAGAAGGGTGAAGGATCTGGGCAACTGCATCTTTTGTGAACCAAAGGGGGATACATAGTAATCGCTGCGGATGTTCTGAAGACCAAGTTTGCTGGACAAAATATTAGCTTGTAGCTGCTCTAAGGTTGCTAACTGCTTGATGTCTGCTGGAGATTTAATTTGAGCTTGCTCCAAGACAGTACCTAGTTGAGCAAAGGTCATAGAATCAGTTCTGCCCACAAAAGTCTGGATTAGCTGGTCGAACTGTTGCCATTGCTCGAATTTGCCCGATCGCTGAAGCAGATTGTGGAGAGTCACTGCTGCGCCGAGTTCCTGTGGAGAGGCTTCTTCCGGTGTACCCGCAATGCGGAGGTCAACTCTACCACACCACATCATCGCTTGGAAGTATTTCTCCAGCGCCTCGGAGTCCTCATAATGTCCACGGGGCTTAAATTGAGAAAAATCCATTTCCCGCTCGCGTCCGAAGAGGTTGAAATTCTGGAGTTGCTCGCCTTGTATAGCTTTGAGGGTTTGGGCTACGCGGGTATCTTGATTTAAGTAGGTTTGGACGGCTTTGCCAGCTAGTAGAGAACGAGCTACCGCTAGGAAGTAGTCGGCATCGATCACACTTGAAGCCAGTACACCCTTGCCATATTGGTTCTGCGCTTCAGAAACCCTGTTTGCCATCCCTTCCAGGATTTCCTCAAGCGATCGCGCCAGGTAACTTTGTTCGAGATCTTTGAGCATCGCATCGTAGGAACGGTGCCAAGCATGAAGCAAGGCATCGCTGGAGACAAAAACTGGCAAATCCCTGCTGTAGATGCTGTAGAACAAAGAAGCAAAACTTGGTGCGTTCATGCGATCGCTAACCACGAAGCCATTCTGCTTGAAAACAGCAAGTTCTTCTGAATTGAGCTGAAAGTCAATTCGGCGCTGAACTTCCTCAGTAATATCTACCGAAATCTTTAGTTGCTCCGGAGAAAGACTAAATTTATCCCAGAACTTAGCGGTAGTCGGGTCCCAATTAATTTTAGGAAGATATTGAGCGTTGGTAGCATATCGTTGAGCGAAGTCTTGCGGTGAGAGCTGCCCAATCTGTTTGAGTTCTTCATCAAAGGTAGCGGTATAACCAAAGACATCACTAGCCGTTGTCGCAACCGTGGGGTTTGTAATAGTTGGAGAGCTTGAAGTTCTATTCGTTTGCGCAACTCCCGGCAAAACTACCCAATGTGCCAGATTAGTTGAAGAGATAATCAGGAAAGTCGTTACTACTATCAGGCAAACTTTTATCCACTGCCGATAGGCTCTATTCACCGCTCAATCCTCCTAATAAAGCTCTGGCAAAAGACACTTTTACAATGCTGCTTTATTAGTTATTGCTCTTTTGTCTACCTTTTATGCAAGAAATTTACGGAACTTAGCCTTCTCGACGCGATCGCTCCCTAACTTAGGCGGCAACTTTCTGCTCAGAGTTAACTTGATTTGGGCAAGGACGACCCTGTTCAATATCTGTAATGTTGGCTAATGTCGTTTCAGCAATGTTCTGGAGAGCGTTTTCCGTAAAGAAAGCTTGATGACCCGTAATCAAAACATTAGGAAACGTCAGCAATCGTTGAAAAACATCATCCTGAATCACGGCATCAGACAAATCCTCGAAGAACAAATCAGATTCTTGCTCGTAAACGTCTAAACCCAGATAGCCAATTTTCTTGGATTTGAGAGCGCCAATCACCGCTTCAGTGTCAATCAGTGCGCCTCGGCTGGTGTTAATCAGCATGACACCTTGCTTCATCTGTTCTAGCGCTTGGGCATCTATTAGGTGATGGGTTTCTCGCGTCAGGGGGCAGTGTAGGGTAACAATGTCAGCAGTGGCAAATAGTTCAGAAAGCTCTACATATTTTGCTCCCACTGCCTCACACTCTGGATTTGGATGCAGGTCATAGGCGAGTAATTGACAGCCAAATCCTTTGAGAATCTGCGCCACAATCACGCCGATTTTACCAGTACCGACAATCCCAACTGTCCGATCATGCAGGTCAAATCCCAAGAGTCCGTCTAAGGAGAAATTGCCTTCTCGCACGCGGTTATAGGCGCGATGGATTTTACGGTTGAGCGTAAGAATTAGCCCAATTGTATGTTCGGCAACGGCATAGGGTGAATAAGCCGGGACGCGCACCACTGTTATCCCCAACTCAGTCGCTGCTGTCAAATCCACATGATTGAACCCCGCAGAGCGTAGGGCAATCAGACGAGGTCCTTGCTCGGCAAGAGCCTTCAATGTTTTCTCATCCAGTTGGTCATTGACAAACACACTCACCGCTGGAAAGTCTGAGGCTAAGACAGCCGTATCACACGTCAGATGCGGTTCAAAAAATACCAATTCGTGTCCGTAGTTAGCATTCGCCGCTTCCAGAAATCGTCGGTCGTAAGCTTTCGTGCCGAACACAGCCACTTTCATTGATTTTCTCCTTTTGTTCTCTTAGCCTGTTTACCAAAGCCCCGGCGAAGTCTCGTTGTAGTACTAGGAAAAGAAACAAATTTATAAAGCTTTTGTGAGTCTTACAAGTCGCGACAAGCGATCGCTATTCATTTTTCTGAGCCTTAACCTCTGCCTCGACCAGCAACTGGGTAGCCATACTCAAGACTTCACCTTTTTTGAAATCTCCTCGCTCGTGTAAGAGTTCAGACCAGGCGCTTAAGATTTGCCAATCCCTGATTCCCTCTGCTTCTAGGGAAGCGATCGCTTCTCGAACCCTGGGTGGGATTTCTGTCATTTTTTTAGAAATATTCGAGTAGTCGTAAAAATAGCTGGAGAGTGCCATTATACGGTATTTATCCTTTCACGTTATTGGCGATACAGATGACACCCGCTCTTGATACGGAATAAGGAATAGGGAATTGGACTTTCGTATTGCCCATTCCCTATTCCCAAAAACTGGGATTTATTGGTAGCAGGCATTTAGTGAATCGGTATGATTTCTTCAACTTCTGCAACCATCAAGAGTGTTTTCAACACCGAATCAGGGTTGAGGCTTATAGAATCAATTCTCTGTTCTACCAGGAAACGAGCAAACTCAGGATAGTCGCTGGGAGCCTGACCGCAGATGCCAATTTTGCGATTTTTTTCTTTTGCCGTTGCGATCGCCATTTTCACCATCCGCTTCACAGCTTCACTGCGCTCATCAAAAATATGAGCCACTAAAGCCGAATCCCGGTCTAAGCCCAAAGTTAGCTGAGTCAGGTCATTAGAACCAATCGAGAAGCCGTCAAACACTTGCGCAAACTCGTCCGCCAAGATGACGTTACTGGGCAACTCGCACATTACATAAACTTGTAAGCCATTGACACCCTGCTTCAGACCATGTTTCGCCATTTCGGCTAACACTTGACGCCCCTCATCCGGTGTGCGGCAGAACGGAATCATCGGGATAACATTGGTCAAGCCCATCTCATTGCGCACTCGTTTAAGAGCATAACATTCCAGGGCAAAAGCTTCGCGATAGGTCTCGTCATAGTAACGAGACGCGCCGCGCCAGCCAAGCATCGGGTTTTCCTCCTTCGGCTCAAACTGCTTGCCGCCCAAAAGGTTGGCATACTCATTACTCTTAAAGTCAGACATCCGCACAATGACTGGCTTAGGATAGAACGCCGCTGCAATCATCCCTACACCATGAGCCAGCTTATCGACAAAGAACTGAGGCTTCTCGTCATAGAGTTTTGTTAGCTTGGCAATTTGAGCTTTAACCAATTCATCCTGCAATTGGTCGAAGTGAATCAAAGCCAGAGGGTGTGCTTGGATGTGGTTGGCGATGATGAATTCCAACCGAGCCAAACCAACGCCATCACAAGGAATGCTAGCTAAACCAAATGCTTGCTCTGGGTTCCCCACATTCATCAGGATTTGGGTGCGAGTGCGGGGCAAGTCTTTCAACGTCGTTTCTTGAATCTCGAAGCGCAACAGACCGTTGTAAACTCGTCCTTCATCTCCTTGGGCACAAGAAATGGTTACCTCTTGACCCGTCTGCACCACATCTGTGGCATCACCACAACCTACAATTGCAGGAATCCCCATCTCCCGTGCAATAATCGCGGCATGACAGGTGCGTCCACCCTGATTAGTTACAATCGCACTGGCTTTCTTCATAATCGGTTCCCAGTCTGGGTCGGTCTTATTGGTGACTAAGACTTCACCGGCTTGGAATAGATGAATTTGGCTAGTATCCAGAATCACGCGGGTTTTGCCTTGACCAATAGCCGCTCCCACACTCCGACCCGTAACGAGAACGTCGCCATACTCTTTGAGTTGGTAAGTCTTGAGGACACTGGCAGACTTTTGGGATTGCACCGTTTCCGGACGTGCTTGGACTATAAAGAGTTTGCCAGTGATGCCATCTTTTGCCCACTCAATATCCATTGGGCTGTAAGCGCCCCGCACGGCAGAATAGTGGTCTTCAATCTCTACTGCCCAACGCCCCAGTTGCAGAATCTCATCATCGCTAAGGCAAAATTTCTCTTGTTCAGACTCCGGTACCCAAACGTTTTTCGTCAATCTGGAGCTACCAAGGTCGTAGACCATCTTGATTCTTTTATTTCCCAGCCGTTTCTCCAAAATTGGGCGGAATCCATCTTTTAACGTCGGCTTGAACACCAAGTATTCATCCGGATTAACGGCACCCTGAACGACATTTTCCCCCAAACCGTAAGCGGCTGTAATCAGGGCAGCATTCTTAAAGCCGCTTTCAGTATCAATGGAGAACATGACGCCAGAGGAGGCTAAATCGGAGCGCACCATTTTCTGAACGCCGACGGAGAGAGCTACCTCTAAGTGGTCGAAGCCATTGTGCTGCCGATAGGAGATGGCGCGGTCGGTAAATAGGGAGGCGAAGCACCTGTGGCAGTATTCTAATACCCGTTTGATACCTTGGACATTTAAATAAGTTTCTTGCTGACCCGCAAAGCTAGCATCGGGAAGGTCTTCAGCCGTCGCAGACGAGCGAACCGCCACTTCTGTATCTTCGCCGTAGCGATCGCATAATCCACCATAACCCTCAGCGATCGCATTTTGGAGTTCTTGGGTAAATGGTGTGTTGAGGATTAATGACCGAGCTTGTTTGCCTCGCTGCTGGAGGTTGCTGACATCATCGACATCCAAGTCGGCAAACAGTTCGCGTAGTTTTTCTTCTAAACCTGCTGCCTTAATGAAGTGACGGTATGCATAGGCAGTAGTGGCAAATCCTGTGGGTACGTTTACCCCCTTGGGTGTCAGTTGTTGAATCATTTCGCCGAGGGAGGCATTCTT
>JALYGX010000398.1 GCA_030776905.1 Cyanobacteriota bacterium
CGAGGCAAGTCAAGCTAAACAAGCGCTGGCTTCCATTCCCCGGATTGAAGCGTTACCCTTGCAACAACAAGAAGTGCAATACATCTTTGGAAGGATGACTCCTGCCTACCGACAGCAGTTGCAGTCAGCACAAGTAACCCTCCCGGAAGTTGGAAGTTTAGGGCTGTTTTCACCAGCACTGGAGTTAATTCCTAGTTCCTTCGGGGAGAAAAGCGAAACAATTGCCAGCGCCATGACTCGTCTGCGTCCCAAGCTTCAATCGCTACTAGCCGCCCGCATTGTGAAAACAACCCTGAACACCAACTCGTCGCGACTCAATGTGGTTGCCTCAATGCGTCCGGAAGGTGCTGGGGAAATCATTGCCAGTTCCTTCACGATTCGCGGGCTTGACAAAACTACCACTGCCAATTTATCTACGCCAGTCGTTCCTCCCAGCGCTCAAAAACTGCCTTTAGGAACGTCCGTACAGCTACAGATTGTGAATAATGAAACCATTTCACTGTATCTCAGCGTCTTGGTGATTGACCCGACAGGTGAGATTTCTGTAATTTTCCCCAATCAGTGGGCAGCCGCCGAAGAGGTAACGTTAGTAGCCGCAGGTCAGGCAGTGAAAATTCCTGACCCCAGTCAAGATCGCTTTCGTCTGGTCACTCAAGAACCGAAAGGTGTTGCCGAAGTGCTGGTTCTTGCCAGTCGAGCGCCTTTACGCAAAGCCCTTCAAGCGTTACGTGCCGTAGCTGCCTCTAGAGGAAGCGATCGCAGTGGACCTGTTACCCTAGAGGCTTCGGGTCAGCAAAATCAGCCCGCTGAGGTGATTAACAACTTGCTCGATGATGTCACTACTGGCACTCGTGGCAGTGGCAGCAACGCGACTAGAAGCAATCCAACGGTCCGTAACATTGACACAAGTCAGTTTGCAGCTCTATCAATTACGTTTGAGGTCATTTAGCGATTGCCGCTATCACCCCGCGCTTTACTTTTCGGGCTTCGCGATCGCCTATTATGAGAGTGAAGACCATAATTCGTCTTGCACTACCTCCCTATTCCTACTCCTTTCGTTACATAGGCATTCAGCAAGCTACAGCTAAAGACAGAAATCTGTCTGGTATACTAGCTTGCTTACTGAAGCCCGTGATAACCTTATGAATAGTGTAAACATTCTGTAATAATTAGAGTATAGGAAAACCATTTTAATCCTGACCACTGCCAACCCGAAATCAAAACGTGGGTAGCAATGTTTTGGATAAATGGTATACAGGAGTTTGATTTTACTGCATCAGTCTGTGCTGTTGAGGTTGGTAAGGATCGTTAGAAGATTGTCGAGGCGTGGGAACCGTTCGTCAGTCAAATACATCCTTATCCAGGATTGCTGCTGGTGTAAGCGAGTTTGTTTGAACCCAATCTGGAGGAATCTCTCATGTCTGTTCGTCTCTACGTAGGCAACTTACCAAAAGAAGATGTAGACCGCGATGAACTGCACGCTGTTTTTGTAGAAGTAGGTGACTCGGTATCCACAAAAGTGATTAAAGACCGCAAAACTGGTAAATGCCGGGGCTTTGCCTTTGTCACCGTGCCAACCGATGAACTGGCTGATGAAATTATTGAGAAATTCAACGGTCAAACCTTCAAAGACAGCACCCTGAAAATCGAAAAAGCGCTGCCACGAGCAAAGAATCAAGAAGAGGATGAAGCCCCGCGCCCATCTGCCAATAGTGCTCCTGCTCCGGTGCGGCGTAGTGGCAATAATAATAATAAAAAGTCCAAGCGGAACTCTTCCTCAAGCACAACATCAACAACATCATCATCTGATACAGGAGCGATTCAGCCCGATCCTCGCTGGGCAGCTGATTTGGCAAGACTCAAGGACCTTTTATCTGCTCAAACGACAAATCCGTAACTTGCGTTTCGATCATGAAGTAGCTCAGATTCTTTCTCTCCATAATCTGGGTAAGCCTGAATAAGGCTGAGCAGTTTTGTTGGTTGCAAGAACCTGAGCCTTGCAGCGGGTGCTGTAGCTCTTAGTCTTTATAGAAGAGGCTTGGAGGTGTAGCACCCGACTTTTATTCGGTTACCCTCTCTTGGGTAAGAATCATCTAGAAAGTACGCTTGGTTAGAGATAGGCGCTGCTGTAAAGTGAGAAACTGTTTCTAAGTGATTCAGAGGAACGTTTGTCATGAGTGCAGAAATAGACCCGGTTAAGGTGATGAAGCAAGAAGTGGGAAAGGCAGCCGCCGCACTTGTAAAATCGGGTACGATTGTGGGGCTGGGTACGGGTTCAACAACCGCTTATGCGATCGAGTATTTGGGAAATCGTCTCAAGTCGGGTGAGATTAAAGATATCCAAGGCATCCCAACATCCTTTCAAGCAGAAGTCCTAGCAAAACAGTACGGGATTCCTCTCACAACCCTAGATGCCATTGACCATATTGATATCGCCATTGATGGCGCGGATGAAGTTGATCCGCAGAAGAATTTGATTAAGGGTGGCGGTGCTGCCCACACTCGTGAGAAAATCGTCGATTCCCTAGCAGAACAATTTGTTGTTGTAGTGGATAGTAATAAATTAGTTGACCGCTTGGGTTCTACGTTCCTACTGCCAGTGGAAGTGATACCGATGGCCATGACACCTGTGATGCGTGCTATCGAAAAACTAGGTGGTAAACCGGAACTTCGCATGGGTGTCAAAAAAGCGGGTCCAGTCATTACTGATCAAGGCAACATGGTTATTGACGTGAAATTTGACTCCATCGATAATCCCGCCGAACTAGAAAAAACCCTGAATAATATTCCGGGAGTCCTGGAGAATGGCTTATTTGTCGGCGTTGCAGATTTAATTTTAGTTGGCGAAGTCAAGGATGGTCAGCCCCTGGTACGGGAAATAAGCTGATGTGCCTTCACTCTTCTCTCTTTTCGCCAATATGCCTGTAAAATGCGCGATAGCTTAATAAAAAACTGAGAAAACTCTGCTACGGTTGGAAAAGGTGGTGACCCAGCGTGAAACTCATTCTGCCTATCCAGGTTGCTGCCGACATTCAGCCACATTTGCCATCTGATGCAGAGTTTGTCCGTGTGGATAGTGAGGGTAACCTCGACGGCGATGCCAGTGACGCAGAAGTTTATCTGAACGGGTTTTATCTCAAAAGTACTGTCCTCCACAAGGTATTGGCAGCAGCACCCGCACTGCGTTGGCAACATACACCCAGTGCAGGTGTAAATCACATCCTCACGCCAAGCTTTCTGGAACGCGACATTATCTTAACCAATGGCACGGGAATTTATGCCATTCCCATTGCTGAATTCGTGCTGGCTTTCATGCTGTACCATGCCAAGAACTTGTCGAAAGTGCAAGCTTGGCAGGCTGAACATCATTGGGGCACAGACTTTCAGTTGCAAGAGTTGATGGATGCAACTCTATTAATTATTGGCGCAGGCAGCATTGGAAAGGCGATCGCACAACGGGCTAAAGCCTTTGGAATGCGAGTTTGGGGTAGTCGCCGTAACCCGCAACCGTTACCGGAGTTTGAACGGGTAGTAGGGTCAACCGAATGGCGATCGCTTCTTCCTGAGGCTGACTATGTAGTCATTGCTACACCCTTGACCTCAGAAACCCAAGGTATGTTCGATGTAACGGCATTGCGAGCGATGCGTCCCAACGCCTACCTAATTAATATCGCTCGTGGTGCGATTGTGGATGAGGCGGCATTGCTTACGGCACTTCGGGAGGGTTGGATTGCAGGTGCTGGACTAGACACGTTTTGCACCGAACCACTGCCTCCCGATCATCCCTTTTGGTCGCTGCCCAACGTCTTTGTTACACCCCACTGTTCCGGTTTTTCGCCAAAAGTTATTCAGCGCTCTCTTGCGCTGTTTCTCGACAATTTAACGCGCTACCGAGCCGGGATACCCCTACGGAATGTGGTGGATAAGAACGCAGGCTATTAAGCTTCCCCGCATTGCTAACGCAGCCCCAACGACAAATACACCTACTTACTTGGTAAATGGGGTCAGAGGGGCAGAATTGTCTTCATACCACTTGGTAGTCTGCTTGGTTGCAGGCGTCGGCTGTGCCTCATCGACGGCTGGTGATTTTAATGTTTCCTTCGGTGCAGGCATTGCTTGTGACTCATCGACGGCTGGCAATTTTGACTCCCCAATTTGGGGCAATGCTGCCAGAGTTTGCTGTCCGACAATTCCATCAACCGTCAATCCTTGCCCTTGCTGAAATTGCCGCACTGCTTCTTGGGTTGCCTCATCAAAAACGCCTTCTTCACCACTACGAATGCCTATCTCTGCCAAGCGTTTCTGTACAACAGTGACAGCTTCGCCACGATCTCCTATTTTTATAGTGTCCTTAGAAGACTCGCTTACCGGCTCTGAGCTAGATTTAGATGTCTCACGCAAGGATGCCTCAGTATTCCTACCTACCACACCATCTGGGGTCAATCCCTTGGCTTGCTGGAATTCCATGACAGCTGCCTTCGTCACCGAACCGAAATAGCCAGTAGCCTTGGCCTGAAAGTAGCCCAGTTCCTGTAAACGCTGCTGGAGGGCAGTAACCTCCGGACCTGACTCGCCTTGTTTCACTAATGCTGATGCCTGACGAGCCATTCCTAAAATGCCCAATGCCACAGTCAGCGAAAGCAGATGAACGGTGGCAGACGTTGGAAGATGAAGCGAATTGAGATGAGCAAAAAGTTGTGGACGCTCCCTGGAGGTTTTCTCAGCTTCGTAATCAGTAGAAGCCGGAGCTTCGTTTGCTAAGGCAAGATGAAGATAAGCAAGAGTTTCCATAGTTTTAGAGTCGTATCACTTTGAGCTAGCACTAGTTTAGCCTGAAGATTCCACTACTCTTAGATAGACTTTCTGGTAAATCACTTATTGTCTAGCCCAAGACTGACGCTATCAATCCAATCAAAGCCGCGCCTAAAACTAGCCATGCGGCATTGATGCTGAAGCGAATTGCCAAAATAGCGGAGACGATCGCGATCGCTAGTGCTAGAAAATCCACAAATGGAGCTTCTGGTACTGTTAAAGTGGCAGCACCCAGTTGCAGGGTAACAACAGCCATCAGCGCTACAGAACTTACATTAACGGAATCCAGAAATGCCCTTGTCCATTTTGAGGTGCGTAAGCGAGGGATGAGGGGATTCAACATAGCAACGAAGACAAAGGACGGTAGGAAAATTCCAACCGTAGAAATAATTGCACCGGGAACCCCAGCAATGATATATCCGATAAAGGTAGCCGTGGAAAGCACGGGTCCAGGGGTAAATTGACCAATTGCGATCGCATCCAGTAACTGCTGTTGTGTCAACCAGCCGTACTCCTGAACTAATCCCCCTTGGAGAAATGCCACCAACACATACCCGCCACCGAACAGGACACTACCGATTTTTAGGAAAAACCAACCCAACTGCCATAAAGGAACCGTTGCGGCTGAGGCAGTAGCTACCGAGGCTCCAACTGCACCTGTTGCCTTAAGAGTTGCACCTGTAGTTAAGCTAGCGATGAGAAAGTTTGCCTTATCTCCTGGCAGATTCTCTCGATCAGTTGTACCTAACCAAACCATTCCCAATAATCCCCCAATTAAAAGGGCGATCGCTTCATCAAGTTTCAAGAGCAATAACAACGCCACAACACCCACCGCAATAACCAGTAATTTGCGCGTCTTAACCGCCTTTTTCCCTAACCGCCAGAGGGCATTCAGGATGATGGCTAAAACAGCAGGTTTAATACCATAGAGTAGAGGTGCGACTTGCGGTAGGCTGCCATAAGCAACGTAAATCCAGGCAAACCCAGCCGTAATCAGAACCGCAGGCAAGATAAAACAGACACCCGCTACTATCAGGCCTAACCATCCTGCATAGATGTATCCCACATGAATCGCCATTTCTGTGGAATTTGGGTCAGGAATCAGGTTGGTTGCGCCAAGCACGTCAAGAAAATGTTCGCTAGTCAGCCACCGACGGCGCTTGACTACCTCATCTTCCATCATGGCGATATGAGCCGCTGGTCCCCCAAAGCCGATAACACCCAGTTTGAAAAAGAGTTTGGCTAGTTCTCCCAGACGACTTGGTGCTGAGTTATTCATGGCTTTCAACTAACACGGCTTGTAGTCGCAATGGTATGTTGGGCTGGGAAGGAACAAGTTTAAGCTAAGGGCGAGCGCTCTCACCGCCCATTCACAAAATTGTTGTAAACGAAGTCTTATGACTTGGCAGGGGGATTGGCGTAACTAGCGTATCGCTGGATGTAATAGTCTGTTGGGTTAGCGATCGCTTTTACAGAATCACGTTGACTCATCGCTTCCCACCACTCCTTGAGGCGGGTACATTCAGAAGGTAGCCCAAAGCCTCGATAATGCTCAATGACAGACCAACGCTCAAACCAGGGATAGAAGGTCAGATCGACTAGGCTAAGAGATTTACCAAACCAATAGGAACCATCGCTCTTACGCTTGCTGATACCTTCTTTTTCCATAAATAGCAGTTGATGGTGTAATTCCTCTGCCGCTTCTTTTTGCTGTTGAGTGTCTGGGTTGCGCAGAAGATTAGTGAAAGTGGGGACAAACCTAGAGTTAGCGAAATCGATCCAAATGCGAGCAAGCGCCCTACTTATTGAATCAACTGGCATCAGTGGGGGTTCAGGAAACACCTCATCCAGATACTCATTAATAATCGCTGACTCCCAAACCCGTTCGTCGCCATGCTTGATTACAGGCACCTTGCCATAAGGCGAAATCTCTGTAAATCCCTCTGGCTTATTTTGCAAATCAATTTCAATTAACTCGAAGTCGATGTCCTTTTCCAAGAGTACCAAACGCGATCGATGGGCAAAGGGACAAACGGTTGCACTGTAGATTTCGATTTCAGCCATTTTTTATCTCCCCGATTTCAGCTAATTTGCATTCAATACAGTTCCCCTAACAGTCAAACCTTCTTGTTTAACGTAAGCATTGTCAGTCAACAAAGGAACACAACGGCTGGTATTGATAGCAGCGGCAAGTTCAATGTCTGTTGCAAATCCTCGTGCGATTAACTCTTTTCCCGAACTACATTGTCTTAATGTTGTCAAGAGATTCTCTTTCACACTATAAAATGCTGCCACAGCAACTTCTGCTTCGGGTGATAGTCTTCCCTCCAGGTAGCTGAGAATTGCACCTGCCCCAACTAAATCTTCTATAGCTGGACGTAGACTCCCATTTTCCCATCTTTCACCTGCTGGGATAACAGCAATCTTGCTGCCATAGCTTTGAGCAAAATGCGCGATCGCTTTACAGTTGCGAAGACAGCCAGCTAGGGTTGGTGTTTGTCCTGTGCGTAAACTGAGAGAAGCACCATTAGGTGAAGGTAAAACCAATCTGACTGCCGCCGGAATATTAATTAGGGAGCAAGGCGAAAGGGAATAGCCATTGTTAGATTTACGCTGCCTACTTGCTACTTCAGCCTTTATAGATTTAGCATAATCAGTCGCTGATTCATCTTTCCATTGGTAAGGAAAGATAATTGCTCCGTTATTCGTAGCAATTTCAACACAGGTTGAAAAAGAGAGAACATCGACAATAATCACTACATCACTAATTGGGGCAAGTTGGAGAACACCTTGCTCACCCCACTCGCAGCGCAGCTCAAACTCTGACTGATCGAAAAGCATAAACTCTAAGGTGCGGGATTCGGATAACGGGAATGAACGGCATCTAACTCCGCCAAGATATCTTTATCAAGCACTACATTCACACTTTCTAAATTCTCTTTAAGTTGTTCCATCGTTGTCGCACCAATAATCGTGCTAGTGACAAACCAACGACTGCGGACAAAGGCTAAAGCTAGGGCGGCTGGACTTAGCTGATGCGCTTTAGCAATTTCTACATAAGCGGCTACCGCTTCATTTACATTTGGTTTAAGGTAGCGCTGCCCAAATAGGTCGAATAAAGTCATGCGTGCCTTCTCTGGATTACCGTTTAGGTACTTGCCAGACAACAAGCCAAACCCCAAAGGACTATAAGCCAACAAGCCGATATTTTCGCGATAACAGGCTTCTGCTAAAGCTGTATCGAATACGCGATTGAGCAAGTTGTAAGCATTTTGAATGGAAACAACTTTAGGCAGTCCTAGCTGTTTAGCTGCATAACTAAATTCACAGACTCCCCAAGGCGTTTCATTACTCAAACCAACATAGCGAATTTTTCCCGCCTGAATCAGATCAGCAAAAACGGCTAGCTGTTCAGCAATAGGAACCGTTTTTCGTTCCCGGCTAGGGTCATAAACTGTCTGACCAAAGATGGGAACGTAGCGATCGGGCCAGTGGATTTGGTAGAGGTCAATATAGTCAGTTTGTAATCGCTTAAGACTATCATCTATGGCTTGCTTGATGTTGTCGCGGTCAACGGCTTTTGCTCCGTCGCGTAGCCATTTAAAACCACGACCGGGACCAGCAATTTTGGTAGCAATAATCAATTTGTCTCGCTGCTGATGCTTTAACCATTCACCAATATAGGTTTCAGTCAACCCTTGAGTTTCGGCGCGGGTTGGTACGGGGTACATCTCAGCCGCATCAATGAAGTTTACTCCGCAGGATACGGCGTAGTCTAGCTGCTGGTGAGCGTCTTCGATTGTGTTTTGCTGACCATAAGTCATGGTACCGAGGCAAATTTCAGAAACCTTGAGGTTGCTCTCGCCGAGTTGCTTATACTGCATAATTCAGACCTATGTCTCCTCTTATTGTCGTGCTTTATAGTTGATGAAAAGTTCTGAAATTAAAAGTGTTGGTACGGCGTGCAGACGTTCTCGAATTAGAAACCATTTGTACGCTGAGAAGTAGACTGCCCGCAACTGCTGAATTGAGATGTGCTATGACCAATCCTACTGAATTACTGCGATCGCGTTATGCTAAAAGCGATTTCAATCCTGACAGTGACTGGGCATCCATCTGGTTATTGCGGTTCCTTTCCAGCCATTGGCGAAACGCGATCGCCCGTATGAGCGTAAAGTTAAGGTTGTGAGTCTCTCGCTCTCGCCGGAGCGAACAGGATATCTTCTACATCCCGACGAAATCCTCATTCAGGCAGAAATGCGCGTGTTTTCAGGTCTTTCCCAAACTAGCTCTCGTCAAAGAAAAATCGTTCAAGTAGTTCTCCGGCATGGTTGGGGTTATATGCGAGGACTTCTCATAGGAGGGAAATCTGAAGAACCTTCACTGCCACCCCCTAGGGTGCTGTGCAATATTTTGGTGGAGCTAGGGCCTGTCTACGTTAAGCTGGGACAACTGCTCAGTACGCGACCCGATTTATTATCCCCGCCGTATATTGAAGCCTTAACATCCCTTCAAGCTGAAGTACCGCCAGTCGCTTGGGAGGCAGTAGAAGCAATTATCCGCAGGCAGCTTCCACAACCCGTAGAAGAAATCTTTACTATCATTCATCAAGTGCCTGTTGCTGCTGGCTCGATTGCCCAAACCCATCGTGCAACGCTTGTTGATGGACGTGAGGTCGCTTTAAAAATCCAACGACCCGGCATAGATAGAGTAGTCGAGCAGGATATTAGGTTGCTTCGCGGCTTGGCACGGTTAGTCAATCGCACGGCTGTAGGACAGTATTACAATCTGGTGTCTGTAGTGGAGGAATTCGCTACTGCCTTGCGGGCTGAACTAAATTTTACCCAAGAAGCCAGTTACACTGACCTTTTACGGCGCAATCTATCCAAGAGTAATTGGTTCGATCCACAACAGCTAGTCCTTCCAGAAATTTATTGGGATTTTACGAGTGAAAAGTTACTCGTTATGGAGTGGCTTAATGGAGTTCCCCTGTTAGGAGCTGACTTTAGGGGGACAAAATACGGTGGTGATGCCAAAGCTGAACGCCAAGCCCTTGCCGATTTACTTGTCAGAGCTTATTTTCAACAGTTTTATATCGATGGCATATTTCATGCTGACCCTCACCCGGGAAATTTGTTTTATATTGAACCCGGACGTATTGCTCTTATTGATTTCGGTCTGATGGGTCGTCTAGACCCACGCACGCAACAGATTTTGATCGAATTAATTTTAGCGATCGCCAACTTAGATAGCAAGCGGTGTAGCCAATTAACATTAGAACTGGCAGAGTCTACCGTCCCTGTAAATCTTGCTCACTTGGAAAATGATTTTGACCGATTGCTGCGACGCTACTACAACCTAAACATAGCGGAAATAAACTTTAGCCAATTGACCTATCAAGTATTACAAATTGCCCGGAAACACAAAATTCGCATTCCCAGCAACATGGGCTTGTATGCCAAAACTCTCGCCAATCTAGAAGGAGTCGCTCGCCAACTCGACCCCGATTTCAATTTAGTCGAGCAAATTAAACCCCTGATGGCAGATTTATTCCGGCAACGATTAATCGGTCATGCGCCCCTGCAAGACCTTTTAAGGGCAGCCCTCGATATCAAATCCCTATCTCTAGAGGCTCCTCGCCAATTGGAGATGTTATTGGATCGAGTAACCTCTGAAACATTGCAATGGAACATAGCTGTGCGAGGGCTTGAACCGCTTCGCCGCAGCTTAGATAGTGTGGGAAATCGACTAACTTTCGGTATTGTGACAGCCGCCATCCTCATTGGTGCTGCCATGATTTTTTCTCAAGCCCCCAGTAATCCAATTTTCTTTTGGGTTAGTGGTGTTCTGTTTGTGGTAGCTAGCCTCATCGGCTTGTGGTTAATTTTTAGCATGATTAGAAGCGGACGAGTGAAGTAAAAAGCTAATGCGATGTAAGCTTTGGGTTTCCTCCTCGTAACAAAATTCAATAGCGATTCTGGTCAAGTTGCGTTCGCCACTTCACTAGAAACTATGGCAAAACTTTCCGATGGCGATCGCTACCACTTCTACACCCACTCAACATACACAGTTTCTGCTACAACTTGGGAACGCAAGTCTTACTAGATAGTTAGACATTCTTTCAGTAATTTAAATCACTACAACCCAAGTATCTTCTCACTTGCGGAAATATCTGTCATCACTTGAAACCTCTTGTATTGTCACAGGTCGTGAGAGGCATTAATCACTTTTCTTAAAGAAGTTCAACGACATATTTAACTTTTATAGTTTAATGCCTTCTTTAGAAGCCGTCGTCAAAAATGAAAAAAAAGCGCAAAAGGCTACCAGTTATTGAAGCCTTCCTCCTAACTGGACTATTGCTAGATTTTCTACACCACGCCTCTCTCAGCGTAGATAAAGGTATGCCAATTCACTTCTTAGCACACGCAACTCTAGAAGATAAATCAGTAAGGACTATCGAGCCTTTTATTCCATACCCGCCCGAAAACGAAAAGCCACAGCAGTCTTTCAAAGAATCAAGCAACTAAAGTCTATCTCCTTCTACCTATACGCTTTTAGGAGTAGGATGAATTAACTAGCTTCCCACACTCTCAGTCTTCAAAGACGTATAATTCATCTCATGCTCGGAAATTCTAAGGAGCGATTTGAAAACTCAAGAACCTTCCTAACATTCACAGTAACTAACGGTAGGCTCAACCCGAAAATACCATACGCTTCTAGCTGTAGAAGTATTAAATAGCGTACTTAATACTCATTTATAAGAGTTCAGCACCATTATTATATAGTTTTAAGTATTTCAATATTGCGTTATAAGACTTTAGCGCCGTTATAGCGTTTTAAATATTTCAGCCTTTAGCAATCACAGACCCTTAAAAAGGATCGTTGTATTCTCGCTTTTGATATCTTTTATAAAACTTGATAGGCATCCACAAAATTAAGTCTGGACTAGAGAAACCAAACCCACCTATACGCAGTTTTACTTGCATCTAATAAACGCCTTGGTAGAGGCGAACGGTGGTTCGCCCCTACGGATGTATCACATCCCATTGAGAATTGCTGACGATATAGGATGGACTGGTTTGGTTTAATTAACGCTGTCATAACTTGGCTGTTGAGCCGGATCGGACAGCGATACAGGAGCGGCGTCTTTGGGTCTCCATTCTTGGAAGCCAATAGCGCTTGCCGCAAATACGGCTCCTAAGAGAACCCAAGAAAGTACATTAGTAAAGGATATATCGTTTTTCATTTTATTGAAGGATGAATTTATTGAATCAATTTCCTTCAAGGATAGCTGCGGCAACCGAAGCGCATACTCTATCACTAGGTGAAATAACCCCTCTGTCAAAGGCAATAGTTTTGCTAACCGCACCGTCGCCCCAATCAGGCTGAATGATAGCGATCGCCTTTTAACCCCCGCAACTCATTCTTAAGGGGTAGTTTTTGCCCTGTGCGCCATCAAAAAGTAATATCAAGAGTATGGGTTGTACCTTCTTGAGGTACAACCGACATGATTGTTATTCCCCCCCGCAGCCTTAATTGCTAGTGGGGTTTTTTTCTTACTACTACATAAACACACACAGCAATGCTTTGTAAGTACGTCATCGTACTGAGAGTTACGCCCTTAGGAACTTATTTTCTTTACTTTGACTTCCAAGGGAGCAGCATTAGGTTACAGGAGTTTTCAGATAGATAAGCAATAGGTCAGAACAAATAAAGCTCCAGTAACCCCACTGGAGCAAGAAGATTTAGGAGAATCCAATTTTTGAGCGTAGCTAAGGGCTATCGCAAT
>JALYGX010000399.1 GCA_030776905.1 Cyanobacteriota bacterium
GTTGCGGATGGTTAGCTGATTCTCAATCCGTGCCAACACTTCTTCAAGTTGAAAGGGTTTGGTAATATAGTCCCTTCCACCCACAGCAAAGCCTTTTACCTTATCAAGTACCTCATCCAAGGCACTGATGAAAATTACCGGAATCTCACAGGTTTTTTCATCCGCCTGAAATGCCTGACAGACTTCATAGCCATTCATATCGGGCATATTAATATCCAGCAAAATCAAGTCCGGCGGGGCCGCTTTTGCACCCATCAACGCCATCGCACCATTGATGACGCTGCGCACTTTATAGCCTCGTTCCCTTAGAGCATTGGACAAGAGGCGCAGGTTTTCAGGTGTATCGTCAACAATTAGGATATTGCCTTTGACAGCTTTAGATTGACGGGTGCTCATCTACTCCGTAGCGATTTGAGTTAAAGCAATTATCCTATCGAAACGATAGTTATTGACTAAATCCGTCAGCCCATTTGCTAGATCGACTTGTTCTTGCGGGATTTGGGCGATGAGCTGAGAGATTAATTCACCATCGACCTGTGTTGCTGCCTCATTTAGCTGTGTCACCCACTCAGCAGGCATAGCCGCTAAAGTTTCGCGTGTTAGTACCCCTGGGGACGTAGCATTCTGCTGGGATGAGGACTGAATGGATTGTTCATAAACATAGCTAACTCCCAAGTATTGAGCCATCTTTTCAAAGATTACTGCCTCTTGTAAGGGTTTACGGACAAAGTCGTCACAGCCTGCTGACAAAGCTACGGTTCGCTCTTCCTCAAAAGCGCTAGCCGTTAGAGCAATGATCACCGTATCCCGGCCTTTTGGTTGAGCTTTGATGTGCCGGGTAGCTTCATAGCCATCCATCACAGGCATCCGCATATCCATCCAGATTAGGTGAGGATGCCAACATTCCCACAGAGCGATCGCTTCTTGACCATTGACCGCTTCACGTACCTCAAAGTTGAACAACTCTAGCAGTTTGACCAACAACTGGCGATTTTCCTGCGTATCCTCAACGACTAAGATGCGATACTTGGGCTGGTTAGGTGCCAGTGCGATCGGTCGTTGACTTGGTTGTTCAGTCTGAATCTCAGTCACCTCAGCCAGACCAACCTGAACATCAAAGGTGAAAATGGTTCCCTCACCCAAGCGAGTGCTGACCGTGATATCTCCACCCATCATCTTGACAAATTGGCGGCTAATGGCTAAACCTAGCCCCGTCCCTTGCTGAGAGTTCCGACCTGTTTCAGTTTGCACAAACGCATCAAATAAGATGCTAAGTTCTTCTGGAGCAATGCCAGGTCCCGTGTCTTCCACCTCAAAGATTAGGGAGTAGGGAGTGGGGAACGGTGACTGGGGAGACAAGGAAATGTTTTTAGAAAGTTCCTCCTTGTCCCCATTCCCCGGTTTTACCCGCAACGTAACACTACCTGCCTGAGTAAATTTGATGGCATTCCCCAGCAGATTAAATAAAACTTGGCGCAGCTTGCTCTCATCCGTCTTCACATATTGGGGTAGGTCGGGAGTCCGCTCAAAGGTAAGCTGTAAACCTTTGGATTTGGCTTTGAGTTGCAGCATCTCTTCGAGATAGTCCAGCAGGCGATAGAGGTTAAAGCTTTGTTGATACAGTGTTGTCCGACCCGCTTCAATTTTGGACATTTCCAGCACGTCATTAATCAGAGCTAGCAGATGTTCACCACTGCGACTAATAATGCCGAGATTTTCCTGCTGATCTTGAGTGAGCGAGGAGCTGTGCGCCATTAGTTGAGAGAAGCCAAGAATTGCATTGAGGGGGGTGCGAAGTTCGTGGCTCATATTCGCCAGGAAGGCACTCTTAGAACGGTTGGCAGCTTCGGCGGCTTCTTTGGCGCATCGCAGCGCCTCCTCAGCGTTGTGTCGCGCTTGACCCATTGCAATCAACTCACCCACCAGATTGAGTAAGCTAATATCCTCCTGACTCCATACCTTTGAGCAGCGGACTATATCAAGACTAATAAATCCAACCACTCCGCCGGAATGCATCATTGGCACAGCAACAATTGATTGGATCGAATGCTTTTCTAGGTTTGCCTTCTTGGCGGCAGCTTCGGGTGGAAGGTCGGCGACACAGGGAACCTGGATAGGTTTGCCGTTAAGAATCTCGCTGTAGAACCAATGATTAGTTTTAACAGGTAATTCTGGTATGTCATTCATCGATGAAGCGATTTGGTCAGCGCACCACTGATGAGTGAGGACTGCTTTGCTTTGGTCGTCGTCGTATTCAAAAACGTTAGCACGGCTACCCTGCAAGAACTGACCGATCGCTTTTAGGGTAAAGTTGATAGCGCTGTTAACCTCTTGGTCAATGAACTGCCTGGAAATACTACTGAGTAGGCTGTCCACCTGAGCGCGATGTGCAAGCGCTTCGTCGGTTAGCTTTCGCTCTAATTCAGCGGCGGCGCGGGCGGCAAAAATTCTTATAATTAACTCTCGACCTGGGTCATTGTCCATTGGCTTTACATCCAGCACGGCTAGATGACCTAAGACATTTCCCTCAGAGTCAATCAAGGGGATGCCTAGAAAGCTTTCCACGCCTGCTTCAACCAGGTCTAAATCGTCAGGAAATAGAGATTGTATGCCTTCAGAGTAATGGCATATCTTTCCAGCTAAGACACCTTCACAGGGAGTGTTACTCAGGTCATACTCAACGTTTTCACCAAACTCGTCGCCTTGCCAAACGGCTAAAGTCCGAACTTTGGTTTTGGCTGGATTCGCGAACTCACTAACCAAAGCGTAGCGAACTCGCAACACCTGTGCCAGGTAGCGAACGAAGGAGTGGAAGAATTCATCGCCTGTCTTTGAGGCGGTTCCTTCAACAATCAGTTGCAGCGCCTCTTCCCGTTGCTTACGCTCAGTGATGTCTTCGGAGATGCACAATAAGTGTGTGGCGTTGCCTTGGTGATCGAAGAGGGGTAATTTTAGGGTTCGCAGCAGAATTCTTCCCCGTGACCTACTATCGAACGGCTCTTCGAGAATTTCAATCAACTTGCCTGCCTCGACTGCCTCCACGTCTTTAGCCAGGAAAAAGTCAGCTTGCTCGGCAGGCTGGAAGTCATGGACGTTGCACCCTAGAGCCTGCTCTCTAGGAAGACCAAACATTTCCTCACAGGCTTTGTTCCAAAGCACATTGCGGAATTCGTTATTGACATCTTTAGCGAATAGTGCTAGAGGAATGTTTTCGACAATGCTGTCGAGGAAGCGCTGAGATTGCAACAATTCTTGTTCTAATTGTTTGCGATCGCTAATGTCAGTAATTACAGCTTCAAGGCAGCCATCTTCTGTATTCAGGCGGATTGAACACAATACCCATCCTTCTGGTGTATCTCCTCGGCGGAATTGTATTTCATAGTTGTTGACTGCTCCATGTTGGTATAGTTCTGCTAGCAACTGCTGTCGATCATCTGGATTAGCATAAAACTCAGTTATGAATTTTTGCCGGATCACTTGTGCGGTCGAACTGTAACCCATTATTCCAACAAAGCGTTGATTGGCTTCCAGAATCAGACCATCCTCAATTCGAGTGCGGAAGATGCCGACCTGGGAGTTTTCAAAGAGATTCCGGAACTTGACTTCGCTGCGTCGTAAGGCGGCTTCAGCAAGTTTGCGATCGCTTATATCCGTAGAAATGCCGCAAACGGCATAAGTAACTCCCTCAGAATTAAACAGAGGAAACTTAACCGCCAGATAAGTGTGGAGTCCATCCTCATGAGGTACTACCTCTTCCAGATATGAGGCCGTTCCTGCTTGCAACACGTTTTGGTCATTTTCCCAAAAAGCATCTGCTATCTCCTTGGGAAAGAAGTCGTATGCGGAGTTCCCCTCAATCTCGTCTCTGGTGCAGTGGAACAGCGTTTCTAGTTTGCGATTGACACGAATATATCGCCCTTGCAGGTCTTTAATGTAGATGATGGCAGGAGAATTATCTAAGATTGCCTGGAGTTCTGCTTCGCTGGCTCGCAGGGCTTCCTCTGCCTGCTTACGTGCCCTAATGTCACGACCAAAGCTGAAGTTATACTCTTGACCCTCAAATTCTAGGTAATTGGCTGTAATCTCTATAGGAATCAATTGACCATCCTTGGTGCAATTGTAGGTTTCAAAGTTGAGCGAACCCTGTTGCTTAAGTTCCTGCCAATGTTGGGGCCAAATTTCCTTGGGAAAGTTTGGGGCAATATCATGGACGGTCATTGAAAGTAATTCTTCTTTTGAATAACCCGATGTCCGACAGGTAGCATCATTGACATACAAAAGTTGACCATCTGAATTACTCCAGCAAATATAGTCAGACACGTGCTCAAGGGCAAACTGAGCGAACCGCAGCGCCTGTTCTGTCTGCTTGCGCTCAGTGATGTCACGGGCAACACCGACGAGTAGTAGGTTGCCGTTAGTATCTGTCAAGGATGATAAGTTGGAAGTATGCCAATTCCAACTGCCATCTTTATATTGAATTCGGTACTCAATTCCCCACTGCTGTTGACTTGTTTCTATAACTTTTTGCAAAGCCTCAAAGCAGATTGGTACGTCATCTGGATGGATTAGTGGGGCAAATATCGTACCCTCAAACTCAGAGACAGGATAGCCTGTAACATTCGTAAAGTTAGGCGACAGGTAAGAAATCACTCCATCGGGTTTGAGGAGATAGATGATGTCATTGGCATTCTCAACAATGCTGCGGAACTTAGCTTCACTCTCGCTCAAAGCTTTTTCGGCTTGCTTGCGCTCAGTGATATCCAAAAAAGCGGCAATTGCTCCTCTGGGGCTACCCTGTTCGTCAAACAGTGGGGCAGCGTAACCAAACAGGTTGAATACTGCTCCATCGTCACGCACAATGTCAATTTCCGCATCCCGAACCTCTACACCGTGAGCCGCTGCATATTGAATCGGGAGTTCATCCCCCAGTCGTTGTGTGCCGTTACGGAAGACTTTGTAGGATGGTTGGGGTGCATCGCTGGGTGGAGTGAGGGAAGCATTCGCATCAGGAGATATATCCAACAACTGGGCAAATGTGGGGTTCACCTTGAGCGTCTTACATTCAGGATCTTCAGCGATCGCAATACTGATGGGAATCACTTCAAAAAACGTTTGCAACTCTTCTACTCTGCGCTGCAAGTTTTGGTTGAGGGTGGCAATTGCTTCCTCTGTGTGCTTCCGTGCCGTAATATCACGAGAAAAAGCACAAAGATACCCTTGACCGTCAACTTCTACATAGTTTGAGCTAACTTCTACGGGGATGAGCTTGCCATCTTTGGCACGAAGACGGCTTTCAAAGACGAGAGAACCCCGCTGCTTGAGTTCTTGCCAGTGAGCTTGCCATTTCTCTAGGTTAAAGTCTGGGTTGCGATCGCAGATGGTCGTTTTAAGGAGTTCTTCTCTGGTGTAGCCAACTAAACGACACGCGGCATCATTCGCATAGACTAGGTATGAATCTGAGGCGACCCAGATGATGGCATCTACACTGTGATCGACAGCAAACTGGGTTAACCGTAGTGCTTCCTGTGCCTTGATGCGATCGCGAATCTCCTGCCGTAATTCCTGAGTTCGCTCCTCTACCTTCACCTCCAGTGTCCGCGAATAGTCCTCTAGTTGCTCATGAGCCTGTGCAATTTGCAATGCGATCGCGGCTTGGGAACATAACAACCTCAGGACTTCCAATCGCTCAGGGGTAAATGCACTCCTGCTCAAATTGTTTTCTAAGTAGAGAATGCCAATAAGATTACCCTGACCCTGAATAGGAGTACAAAGAATAGACCTAGATTGATGGTGATTGATGTAGGGGTCACGAGTAAATCTGCCTTCCTGAGCAGCATCGCTTAAAACTACATCGTCTAAGGTTCTAGCTACATAATTCACCACCGACACGGGTAGTAAGCTACTGGTTTGAACAGGAATAGATTGGCGTACAGCCACCTCATCTTGCTCAATGGCGACTGAAGCTTCTATAACCAGTTGATTCTCTTGTTCTAAGATGAAGAATCCACGTTCCGCTCCGGCATTCTCCAGCACAATTTTTAGCAATGTTGCTAATAACTTGTCTAGAACTATTTCACTGGAAATGGCTTGTGCCGCTTTCATCACGGTTGCCAAATCCAATGCTTCTGAACCACTTTTACGAGTTATATCTGAAGCCGTATATGGCTTAGAATAAATGGTTTCTGTTCTAATTTCTTCGGACTCTAAGCCAAGCAACTGGGGATATCTTGTCTCTAAGTCTTTGACCTTAGCTATTGCCCCCCATTTCCTATAGCACTGACGGGCATCTTGCATATAGGTTTTAGCAATCTTCTCTCGTCCTAGAGATAGAT
>JALYGX010000400.1 GCA_030776905.1 Cyanobacteriota bacterium
GTTTTGCAGGGTCATACCAATAGGGTACGGTCGGTTGCCTTCAGTCCCGATGGTCAAACCCTTGCTATTGGCAGTAGTGACTTAACCGTGAATCTGTGGGAGGTCAGCACAGGTCATTGCCTGAAAACTCTACAGGGACATACTGATGGGATAGGCTCAATTACCTTCAGTCCCGATGGTCAACTGTTGGCTAGTGGCAGTCGTGACCAAACGATACGGCTGTGGGAGGTTAGTACGGGACAATGCCTGAGAACCCTACAGGGTCATAGCGGTTGGGTAGAGTCCATCACCTTCAGTCCCGATGGTCAAACCCTAGCTAGTAGCAGTCTTGACCAAACGATACGGCTGTGGGAGGTTGGCACTGGGCAATGCCTGAGAACTCTGCAAGGACAAAGCCGTTGGGGAGAGTCAGTTGCCTTCAGTCCCGACGGTCAAATCTTAGCTGGTGGCAGTGATGACCAAACGATACGGTTGTGGAAGGTTGGCACTGGGCAATGCCTGAACACTCTACAAGGACATACTGATAAGGTTTGGTCGGTTGCTTTTAGTCGGGATGGTCAAACCCTGGTTAGTGGAAGCCAAGATGAGACAGTTAAGATTTGGAATATTAAGACAGGTGAGTGCCTGAAGACGCTGGTAGCTGATAGACCCTATGAGGGGATGAACATCACAGGAGTTACAGGGTTGACGGAAGCGACTATTGCCATGTTGAAAGCTCTGGGAGCAATTGAGATTTGAAAAGTCAGGAGGAGTCGGGTGCGATGCGTTAGGAGAAAAGGCGCTCCGCCGCAGGGCAGCAACGCTTCCCTATCTCGCCGCTACCTGATCGCAATGATTAAACCATTCCACAAATCACAGTAGACTTGAAAATCTAACAAAGCTAACCGCTAACAATGAGTGCTGAAATTATTTGTGTCGGAACCGAGTTGCTCCTGGGCGATATTCTTAACAGCAATGCCCAGTTTTTAGCGCTTGAATTAGCGAGTTTGGGTATTCCTCACTACTATCAAACGGTGGTGGGAGATAATCCAGGACGTTTAAAGAAAGTTTTGGCAATTGCTAGCGATCGCTCTAATCTTCTCATCTTTACAGGGGGTCTTGGCCCTACACCCGATGACCTCACAACGGAAACAATTGCCGACTTTTTTGGTGTTCCCCTAGTTGAACGAGCCGATGTCCTAGAAGACATCGCCCTGAAGTTCGCCAGTCGGGGACGTACAATGACACCTAGTAACCGCAAGCAAGCCCTAATTCCTAAGGGGGCTGAAGTTCTACCCAATCCAGGAGGAACTGCTCCTGGAATCATCTGGCAACCCCGCACTGGTTTAACAATTCTCACCTTTCCCGGTGTCCCTAGCGAAATGCATCGGATGTGGCGGGAAACTGCCGTTCCCTATCTCAAAAGTCAAGGCTGGGGTAAAGAAATCATCCATAGCCGCACGTTAAGGTTTTGGGGGATTGGAGAGTCGGCTTTGGCTGAAAAAGTGGCTCCCTTTTTCGACCTAACTAATCCAACGGTTGCGCCTTATGCAGGACAAGGACAAGTGAGGCTACGAGTCTCGGCACGGGCAACCTCAGAAGCTGAAGCGGAGCAGTTGATCGAACCCGTGGCGCAGCAACTCCGGCAGATTGGGGGCTTGGACTATTTTGGTGACGACGATGATACTCTGGCATCTGTGGTAGGTCAGCTATTGACGGATGCTGATGAAACCCTCAGCGTGGCAGAGTCCTGTACGGGTGGCGGTTTGGGGAGTATGTTGACGGATGTCCCTGGAAGTTCCAATTACTTTCTCGGAGGTGTCATTTCTTATGACAACTCGGTGAAGGCGTCTGTACTCGGTGTCGATTCGTCAGACTTGTATACATTGGGTGCCGTCAGTAAAGCGGTGGCAAAGCAAATGGCAACTGGGGTGCGATCGCTTCTTTCCACTCACTGGGGACTCAGTCTCACTGGCATTGCGGGACCCGGTGGCGGGACGGATACTAAGCCTGTTGGTCTGGTTTACATCGGTTTGGCGAAACCTGACGGCACTGTAGAATGCTTCAAATATCTGTTGGGTGAAAATCGCAGTCGCTCTACCCTTCGTCATGCCAGCGCCTGCAATGCCCTCGACCAACTGCGACGTTGCTTGCTTGCCAGACAAGCAGAGCGGCAAGTCTCTTCAACGATGACGAATGATGAGCGATCAGTTAATTTATAACTTAAGGTAGAAATAGGGTAGGGCTTTGAGTACACCCTCTAATTAACCCTCCTATAGTTGGATGTAAATGCTTTTCCTTAGTGTGCTAGTCTTAAATTAATAAGAAATGCAACGCTCAAGGATTTTTTGTTCAGATAGAGTCTGGAATAAAAAACTGCTCAAGTGAACCTAAGCGTTCTGCCTTTGTACTAAAGGAATAATGCTAGGGAATTCTTGTGCTTGGTTCTGTTGTTAAAAGTAGATACAGGTTGTCTCACAGGAGCTTTCTGTTTAATGGATTATATAGAAAAGGTGCTGGAAAAACTTAAAGAATGGGCACGCAAGCTCATAGAAACCCTAATGGGCCCAGAGGCGCAGCCAGAACCTGAGCCGATTCCCATACCAGTTAATGAACCAGGGCGTCGTCGTCGCTAGTCAATCTTTGTGGCTAACAACACGGAAAGTCCTTTAAGTATTCTGGTTCTACATGGTCCTAATCTAAATCTCCTGGGACGGCGAGAACCAGGGATTTATGGGTCTATAACCTTGGGTGAAATTAACTATCTCCTAGAGCAGGAAGGAGAAAAATTACTGTGCAACGTTTTTGCATTGCAGTCCAACCATGAAGGCGTACTGGTAGATGCGATTCATGACGCTCTAGGGAAACATCAAGGAATTTTAATTAACGCTGGAGCCTACACTCATACCAGTGTGGCTATACGGGATGCCTTGGCAGGAGTAGCGATTCCTACCGTAGAGGTTCATCTCAGTAACATTTATCAACGCGAAGCATTTCGGCATCACTCGTTTATTGCGCCGATAGCAGTGGGGCAAATTAGTGGCTTTGGTGCGGAAAGTTATCGTTTAGGGCTACAGGCTTTAGTTCATCACCTGAGAAAATCTCTGAGTTGAGAGTACTGGATTGAAAGTGCTGAGTGAGGAAAGGGAAATCCGGACGCGATCGCTCCCTCAAATTCACTTTGGACGGTAGTTGTGAGGGAGCTATAAAGAGATTACTGAATAAGTGTATAAAGGTTGGATAAGCCTTAGGGATATATCGTGCCGGCGAATACTTTTTTAGCTGGGCCAGTCATGTAAACTCGCTGGTCTTGCTCTGACCATTCAATTTCCAGACAACCGCCGGGAAGTTCAACAGTACAGGTGCGATCGCTGTGTCCGGTCAACACCCCAGCTACTACAGTGGCACAAGCACCCGTCCCACAAGCGAGAGTTGCCCCAGCACCCCGCTCCCAAACCCGCATTTTTAGGTAATCTGGGCTGACAACTTGAATAAATTCTGTATTTGTGCGTTGGGGGAAAGCTGGGTGATGCTCAAATTGGGGACCAAGCGTTGCCAAAGGAATGGCAGCAGCATCCTCAACAAATGTGATGCAGTGAGGATTCCCCATACTCACACAAGTGACTTTCCAAGTTTGTCCTGCCACTTCTAAGGGAGTATCGATGACCTTTTGTTCAGCAGGCGCAAGAGTTGTGGGAATTTCAGCAGCCAAGAGCTGAGGCATCCCCATATCAACTTTAACTCTACCGTTACCTTCGAGCTTGGGAGTAATTACGCCCCCTAAGGTATGAATGCGATATTGCCCTTTAGTATCTGCACCCTCTAGTTCAGACAAAAACTGGGCTAAACAGCGAATGCCGTTGCCACACATCTCTGGCTCAGAACCATCAGAATTGAAAATCCGCATGGTATAGTCAGTGCCATCTTGCCCAGGCAGGGCAAAAATCACACCATCCGCACCAATACCAAAGTGGCGATCGCATAGCTGCACGGCTTGGTTTGAGGTGATAATGGGCTGGGTGTCGGCGCGATTATCAATCAGAATAAAGTCATTACCCAGACCGTGGTACTTTGTAAATTCGATTTCCATGATTATCTCCTGCTTAAATTTTGATTATGGCTGAATTCGAGACCGGGCTACCTAGCGTTCGTCAAATTCAAGGCTTCATAAAAGAGGGGCAAGAAGTCGAGATAAAACTCCTGACCCAAGATTTGCTGGTCGGTCAGCTACGCTGGCAAGATCAAAACTGTATCTGTCTCAACACTCAAGAGGGTTTGCCAGTGATTGTCTGGCGTCATGCTATTGCTTACCTGAGGTCACAAAGTGGACCCGCAGGTAGTCGCGCCCTTCAGGTGCTTGAGTAATTCACGGTGCTGAGTGCTGAGTAGGGAGTACTCCCTACTCTCCAAAAGACTACTAGACCTCACAAGGTTAATCGCTATTTCGCTGACTATCTAAAGGGAGGAACTCTTGTAAGGCTTCACTCACTTGTGCCTTGATCAGAGGAATTGCCACTAGAGGGGGCTGGGGCGATGGTGTCAGCCACTGTTGTAATTGATTAAGCGGATAGCTGCCACCACATAGGAGGATGCGATCGCCTGCCCGAACCTCGGTACCGCCATCGGGAAAGCGGATAAACTTGCCTTCACGACGAATGGCTTGCACCTGAATGCCGTACTGACGCCGCCAATGTAGCTGGGAGAGAGTTTTCCCATTAGCTGGGCTATACTCTGGCACTAGTAGCCACTGGCAAGCACCGTTAAACCCTGGAATCGCCATCTCACCCTTAGCCAGTTCGTTAAAGGCAGCAAGTTCATCCGGTTCTCCCACGGCTAAGAGGCGATCGCCTTCTTGAAGTTTGACTTGAGCATCTGGATAGTCAATTTCCTCACCCTCAGCGCGGCGAATCGCCATCAAGCTAACACCCGTCAAGCGACGGATATTGGCTTCTTCTAGTGTCATGCCCGTAAGCGGTGAATTCTCTGGTAGGGCATACCATTTTCTGTTCATCGCCTCCGTCGCCGTTCGCAAATCCCGCGCAATTTGATACTGGGGTTGCTCTGGGCGCAAATCCAGATAATGAGAACTGCGAATTTGCTCCATTTCCTGTTGAATCAACCAGGACGGCAATCCCATACCAGACAGTAGATGATTCGCCAGCTCTAAACTTGCCTCAAACTCTGGCTGAACTACCTCTAGCGCCCCTAGTTGGTAGAGTAGTTCGATATCCCGGTCTGTAGTGGCACGAACGACAACATCGAGTTCTGGGTTTAACTCTAGCGATCGCTTCAGACACATCCGCGTACTCATGGCGTCTGGCAGCACAATCACCATTGACTGTGCCTTATCTACTCCCGCTTTTTCCAATACGTGCAAACTAGCCGCGTTGCCATAAACATAGGGAACTTCCGCATCTCGCAGTTGCTCAATTGCCCGTTCGGATTGATCGATTACTAATACAGGATATTTATGCTCCTGCAGCCGTCGCAGCAGATTACGCCCTCCCCGTCCGTAACCGCAAATCACTACATGATTTTGCATCTGGTGGATATCGGCTGATACTTCCAAGGGAGCATCCATCGGGTCAAAAAACCGCTTCAGTAGCGGCAGCGTTTCTGCCCATTTAAACAATTGAGGAATCAGTTGCAGGACAAACGGAGTAACCACTAAAGTCACCGCTGTTGTCCCCAAAATTAGGAGGTAAACTCGCCGGGAAACTAGTCCCAGGGATTGCCCCTCACTCGCCAGCACAAACGAGAATTCCCCAATCTGAGCTAGCCCTAATCCCGCAATAATGGCAGTTTTTAACGGATAACGAAACACCTTCACTAACGGTGTCACGATCAAAAACTTGCCGACAAATACTAGACAGACCAGCCCCAAAATTAACTCTAGATTGTTCCATAGAAACAGCGGGTCAATCAGCATGCCGATTGCCGCAAAAAACAGGGCGGCGAAGACATCCCGTAGGGGTTCCACATAAGTCAGCGTTTGGTCGGCGTACTCTACCTCCGAAATCATCAAACCCGCAACAAATGCCCCCATTTCAATCGAAAGCCCTAAATGCTCCGTCAGCAGGGCGATCCCCAGACACAGAGCCACGACGCCCAGCAAAAACAGCTCTCGGCTTTCCGTTCGGGCAAAAAATCTTAATAGCTGGGGCATCAGCCAAATTCCTACGGCAATCGCTCCCGCCGCAAATAACCCAATTTTTAAGAGTGCTAATCCTACCGCTATCCCAATGGCTTCTGGAGGTTGATCGAGGGCAGGTAATACTGCCAACATCAATCCCAGTGCTAGGTCTTGCACGACTAGAATCCCCAGCATTACCTGCCCGTGGGGAGTTTCCGTTTCGTTGCGCTCCATCAAGCACTTGAGTACAACAGCGGTTGAAGATAAAGATAAAATCGCCCCTAGAAAGACACCCTGTGCTGGGGAGGTTACCCAACCCATGCCCAGAGATACTAGGGCGGTGACGAGAATTGTTAGGGCAATTTGTAACCCACCGCCTCCCAAAGCGATCGCCTGGACTTTTTTCAGTTCCGCTAGGGAAAATTCTACCCCCAGCGCAAACAACAAAAATGCCACGCCAAATTGAGCCAAGGTCTCTATCTGAACTAATTCTTTAATCAGACCCAGACCAGCCGGGCCAACAATCATTCCCCCCAAGAGATAGCCTAGTAGGGCGGGTTGACGGCACAGAACAGCTAGCAGTCCGCCAGCCGTCGCTGCCGCAAGAACAGACACGAAGTCAACGATTAGTCTGAAATCTTCTTGCACCAGTTTCTATTATCTGAGAAAAGTATTAAGCTCTATTAACTTTAAGAATACAAAGTTTTCTGGCTTCTCTGTAACATTTCCCTGCCTGAGAACGAAAATTTCAGTGGCAGCCGTTGGAAACCATAAAGACAAAGTGATAGTCTATCCGCTAGAAGTAACGCCTTCCCGCTTGATCATTATCAACAACCTGATAGGGGATAATTGCCAGTGCTATCGAAGACTAATCCGCCGTCATCTCGTCCGCGCCGTAGTTGGCTTGCAAATAAGCTTTTTTGGGGGCGACACCAACGCGCTAACTGGCTACGCGCCAGCCTCACCCTTGGCATCCTTGTCGCGCTCATGGCGATCGCTATACCAGCGCGAGCTTTACAAGTGCGTTTGTCACCTGCTACTGCCAAATTAGGCGATACGCTGTCAGTGGTCGTTCAGCAAAGCCCAACACTTAGCAGCACTCCTACCGTCAAAATCGGTAATAAAAGTTACCCAACTTTTCCTGTAGGTTCTGGTAGTTTCCGAGCTTTGGTGCCGACAACACCTCTTGATAAACCTGGAACGTTACAAATTCAAGTCGCGGGAGAAGGCGAGGTAAAAAATCTGGCAGTACCGCTGCGCAAGCGTTCATTTCCTACACAATGGATTACGCTTTCCGGCGCAGCAGGCGCAGATGCGACGCAGATAGAACTCGATCGCGTAGATGCTTTCAAAAAGTTGGAAACACCGGAAAAATATTGGAAGGGAGCATTCCTGAAGCCCAATGCAGGCCCAATCACGACCGGTTACGGAGTCCGCCGCTATTACAACGGTGTCTTTGCTGACGACTACTACCATCGGGGTGTTGACTACGCGGGTAATACGGGTTCCCAGATAGTAGCCCCAGCAGCCGGGAAAATCGCTTTAGTGGGAAGGGCATCTCAGGGGTTCCGAGTGCATGGTAACGTGGTGGGAATTGACCACGGTCAAGGCGTCAGCAGCATCATGTTGCACTTGAGTCGTATTGATGTCAAAGAAGGGGATTTTGTGCAAGCGGGTCAGAGAATCGGTACGGTTGGTTCTACGGGGGCAGCTACAGGTCCGCATTTACACTGGGGTTTGTATGTTCACGGGCTTTCTGTTGACCCAGTACCTTGGAGAAATCAAGGGTTTGAGTAAAATATTTGTTAAAGTTTTGATGAAGTTTTTTGTGTGTCGCAAGATTTTGTGTTCTTTTGATGAAAAATCGTGGCAGGTTTCCCCCTTCCTTGCTACTACCGGGCATCACACTCCAACGTCATGAGTATTGAAAAAATCGTAGAACAAGCTCTGCAAGATGGCTACTTGACGCCAGTCATGGAAACCGAGGTAGGACGTATCTGTGATACGGCCTCGGAGCTTTCAATTGAAGAGTACATGGCGTTGGATCGGCTAATGGGGGCGCTTCTAACTGGGGAAGTGGTTGCCGTTCCTCGCAAGCAGTTCATCAATGTAATGGAAGAGTTGGTGGTAACGGAAGCGGTCGCACGAGTTGCCGAAGTTGAAGCAACAAGCGATCGCGTTTTGGATGTTGGAGATGTTGCCGCCTACGCCCTCAATCGGCTCCCCCCTCTCTATGCCACTACTGAAGAAGGTGCTAGATACCAACGTCAGCGAGCCAAAGAGGAACTCCATGATTTGATTACCCAGCAAGTCAATGCAGCACTTGCCCGCAACTTGGATCGACCTGACTTTGGTGCTGAACGTCAAGCGCTCGGTAAAAGCTCTGGCAACGATGTCCTCAAGCAGGTTAGTAGTTTGTTACAGGTTTACGCACCCGACTTTGAACCAAAAACCCTTCGTCGTAGTGTTGATTAGTCATTGGTCACCAAAACACGCCTTAGGGCTTCGCTTCTGATCACTTTCAATACTCAATCCTCCGACTTCAGTCCCAGGGTAATACTCAGCACTCAGCACTACTTTTTGGTCACTTACGCACAACTACGGGTGTTCCTATCACCACCTGCTCGTACAACGCATGAATATCTGTGTTTCGCATCCGCAAGCAGCCGTGAGAAACTCGCTGTCCCACCAGTTGCTCTTTGTTGGTGCCATGAAACCCAATCTGATGACGCCCGTCAGACCAAAAGCCAATCCACCGATTTCCTAAAGGATTATCCGGACCCGGTCGGATTAACTCCCCCGTAATGGGTTCCTGCCAGACTGGGTTGCGTAGCTTTTGTCGAACTTTAAAAGTGCCGATGGGTGTCTCCCACCCCGGCTGACCAACAGCTACTGGATAGGTAGCAAGCAGCCACTCTCCCCAGTAAGTGTAAACTTTTGCCTCGCTCAAATCGACAACTATTCGGGAACTAAAAGAGGAAATTGCATTTTTTAGCAGAGGAGTTACTGGTGAAACTCGTTTGACCTCAGGCTTAATCGCGAAGGAATGGGTTACTGATAAAATCTGCGTAATTGGACGTTTAGGTGCTGTGGGTTTCGGCTGAGGTTCCCGTCGCGCTGCTGAAAACAACACGACCGCTGACCCAAAGCACACGACCATCAAACTTGTCTTAAGTAAATTCGTTAAGCCCATAATCACTCATAAGTGTTAGCAGGCGGTAGTTCTACGATATCAAACCAATACTTTCCTAATGTATTCACTGCCTCGACCAGCAATTCAAAGGTCATCGGCTTTGCCAGATATGAACTCGCTCCTAGTTCATAGCAACGACGGATGTCTTCCTCAGCCGTTGAGGAAGTCAGCATCACGATTGGGATGCGCCGTAGGTTAGAGTCAGCTTTAATGGCTTGTATTACTTGTGCCCCGTTTATCTTCGGCAGATACAAATCCAGTAAAATCAGATCCGGTCGGGGAGCGATCGCTACATTACTATACTGACGGCAATGGTGCAGATAATCTAGCAGTGCCTCGCCGTCCTTAACAATATACACGCACCAGGGCAAGTGGCTTTCTTGAAATGCCTGTCTCATTAGAGTCTCCTCCTCAGGCGAGTCTTGGGCCATCAGAATGGTTATCTGCTTTCTGTGGTTACTCACTCCCGGCTTTGCTCCTTTCAATTCTTTTGCGTTCGTGTTCTGTTAAAGAACATACTTACAAAATTTCTCCGGAGGCATCTCGATGGGGGGGGAATTCTGATACTAGCTCCCAAGGATGTAAACCTTTGGCTTCACAAAGCTTAGTCGTGAGTGCTGATTCCTCAAGTGGTTCCTGCAATTTCCTCCCAACGCCTCAGCCTCCTCACCCTACTGTTCTAGTCAAAGCAGCGAGACAAGACTCTTAAGTTCTTGAGCAACCATCCTTTAGGAGGATGCTCTTGGGTGAGCTTAAGAGAAACGATAATAGATTTGCTAGCTTTGGCTTGAGTGATCCCTGGTGAAAACGCAATTCTATATTTGCGTCCTCAAGCGGGAACTCTCTGGTGAAGTCGGCCGTCATTGGGAGGAAGGATGTTCTAGCACCCATATCCATCCATGAGCGAATCGATTTCTGTAACTTGGTCAACCGTTGAGGCAACTGTTCCTCAAGTATCGGTGCAACCCGACAAACTCTCGAACTATGACTTGATTTTGCGCTGTCAGGACGGCCTTCGCCCTGAACGTGTCGCCTTTGCCGAATTGCTGCGTCGGTATCAGTCTCATGTGGATAAGATTTTGTACCACCTGGCACCAGACTGGCAGGATAGAGCGGACTTGGCGCAAGAAGTTTGGATTCGAGTGTATCGTAATATTAAGCGATTAAACGACCCTGTCAAGTTCCGGGGCTGGTTGAGTCGTATTGCCACCAATCTCTTCTACGATGAGCTGCGCAAACGCAAACGGGTCGCTAATCCTCTGTCGTTAGATGCACCGCGTCGCCTGGATGACGGCGAAATGGATTGGGAAATTGCATCAGATAAGCCCAATCCGGATGAAGACATGACGACACGAGAGTTTTACGAACAGCTGCGTGAGGCAATCTCAGACTTGCCAGAAGTGTTCCGCACAACCATCGTCTTAAGAGAAATTGAAGGCATGGCTTATGAGGAAATTGCCGAAATCACTGGTGTTTCCCTAGGAACGGTTAAGTCAAGAATTGCCAGAGCTAGATCTAGACTGCAATCCCAGCTTCAAACCTATCTAGAAGCTTAGACAAAATCTCCCTCTTGGGAACTTTTGCCGCAAAGGTTGTTCGTTTATGATGGGTGTATGAAATTTTCTTTGTTACGCGCTTGCTATGACTCGGTGGTGATACGAAAATGACCTCCAATTTTGACGCTCGTGAATCTTCTAGGCAGGACGCTGCCAAAGAAATGGATAGCCTACAGCGCGATCGCTTTGAATTACTCAGTGCATTTATAGATGGTGAGGTAACAGCCGCAGAGCGCTCTCAGGTACAGCAGTTGCTAGCGACTAATGCCGATATGCAGCGCTTGTACTCCCGGCTGATGAAGCTACGCCAGGAAGTGCAGAAGCTGCCCGTGCCAGCATCAGAAGCGACGGCTCAAGAGACAGCGCAGCAGGTATTCTCCAAAATTGACCGCCGCCGAGTCCGGCAGACGGTTTTATGGGGAGGTGCAGCACTCGCGGCGGTATTTGTCAGCGCCTTATCAGGAATTTTCCCTGGTAGCCAGTCACTACTGCCACAAATAGCTCAAGGGACGAAACAAGAAGCGGCTTCAGAACCATTGATGATTGCGGTAAATCGGCCCATAATTGAGATTTCCAAAGCACCTGTTGCCTCTCCCGAAAAGTTCCTGCAACCAGCAGTAGGCGATAGTAACGATACAAGTAATTTCAATTAGTTGAGATTGAAGTTAATGCAGAGTTTTTAGTCAGTGGAGACATCTGTTTAACTCAACTCAATAGTCGTAAAAGCTCGCCTCCGCTGATGTTCGCCGCCTGAACCAGCGGATTTTCCATTTTTAAGTTAAAAATATTTATCTTTTATAGCCGTACTCACATAGGTTAGGACAGTGTCGCTTGCTTTCGTGCGGGGAATCAACTGTATTGGTACTCAGCACTCAGCACTTTGCCATAGCCTAAGACGTGGAAGTATTAATAGAACTACTCCACCATCCAGATGGGATCAGAATGCCTCCCAAGCGCTGTACCAACTTAGATGTCATTAAGTACACCCAAGCAAGTCCTAAGGGCTGACCCGACAGGTCATAGATTTCAATTCGTTGGCGATTGTATTCATTCTCTTCCGGCATCCGGTTTGAGTCGTAATCTTCCAATTCATCCAGGATACTTAAAACGGTTGGGTCAGCCAAGGTCAGCAAATAGCCATGAACTGGACTTTCTCCAAGGGTCATAGCCGGGTAGCCTAAGGGCAAGTTATAGAGTTGACCGAAAGCGATCGCTCTTTTCTCCTCCACTACTTTCCCCGCACAGTATCGCCCATAATTTACCTCACTCGGCTTGAGCGTACCATAGACAAAAACGTTTAAGTTACTCAAGGTTGGCTTGCTAAATACTATTTATATTACATATATGCTACACATAGAAATAACAAAATAGAAATACCTACTACTAGATATCATCCAATAGCTATACACTCCCAATTCTAAAGTGGGGATGTGTCAGAATACTGAAGCAAAGGCGATTAGCAAGTCCAGTAGGAGCATGACTGTGGAGTCCCGTTACAACCCAGCAGCAATAGAGGAAAAGTGGCAACAGACGTGGGCAGAGCAAGGCTTAGACCAGACCCCCACAGACACAGATAAGCCGAAATTCTACGCCCTGTCCATGTTCCCCTATCCATCGGGTAGCCTGCACATGGGACACGTCCGTAACTACACAATTACGGATGTCATAGCCAGAATTCGCCGGATGCAAGGCTATCGGGTACTACACCCGATGGGTTGGGATGCATTTGGTTTGCCAGCAGAAAATGCCGCTATCCAGCGTGGGGTTCATCCCGCCAAATGGACTTACGAAAATATTGCCCATATGAAGGCGCAGTTAAAGCCCTTAGGCTTGTCTCTCGACTGGAACTGCGAAGTCGCAACTTGTTCCCCAGACTATTACAAGTGGACGCAGTGGATTTTCTTGCAATTTTTCCAGGCGGGATTGGCTTATCAAAAAGAAGCCGCAGTTAACTGGGACCCCGTCGATCAGACTGTCTTGGCAAACGAGCAAGTCGATAGCGAAGGTCGCTCTTGGCGTTCCGGTGCTAAAGTAGAGCGCAAACTGTTGCGGCAATGGTTCCTCAAAATTACCGACTATGCAGAGGAACTGCTCAACGACCTCGATAAGTTGACGGGTTGGCCTGAGCGAGTAAAGTTGATGCAGGCGAACTGGATTGGTAAATCCGTTGGAGCCTATTTAGAATTCCCAATTGTCGGCTTGGATGAGAAAATTGGCGTTTTCACTACTCGTCCCGACACGGTTTATGGCGTTACTTATGTGGTGTTAGCGCCAGAACATCCTTTAACACCCAAAGTCACCACACCTGAACAGAAAGCAGCCGTTAATATCTTTATTCAAGAAGTCGCACAAGAAAGCGAATTAGAACGGACGGCTGAGGATAAGCCGAAGCGCGGCATTCCTACAGGTGGTAAAGCAATTAATCCCTTTACTGGTGAGGAAATTCCCATCTGGATTGCTGATTACGTGCTGTATGAATATGGCACGGGTGCAGTGATGGGTGTACCTGCTCACGATACGCGGGATTTCCAATTTGCGAAGGAAAAACAGCTACCTATCAAAGTTGTGATTGCCCCGGCTAAGTTAGCTGAGTCCACCGCTTCGACCCCGCCTTGTAAAGGGGGGAATGAGGGGGATAGCCTCGCTGAGGCTTACACTGCACCCGGAATTATGGTTAATTCCGGCTCCTGCGATGGCATGGATTCCACTGAGGGAAAACAGGCAATTATTCAATATGCAGAAAAAGAGGGATTTGGCAAAGGGCGAGTGCAGTATCGTCTCCGGGATTGGTTAATCTCGCGGCAGCGTTATTGGGGTGCGCCGATTCCCATGATTCACTGTCCTCAGTGCGGGATAGTGCCAGTGCCTGAGCAAGACTTGCCAGTGCAGTTGCCAGAAGATGTGGAATTTACTGGGGGTCGCGTTTCTTCCCTAGCGCAACTAGGAGATTGGGCGAATGTGCCTTGTCCTAGCTGCGGCACAGCAGCTAGGCGGGAAACAGACACGATGGATACGTTTATCGATTCGTCCTGGTATTTCCTCCGCTTCCCAGATGCTAAAAACGAGTCTCAAGTTTTTGACCCCGCAAAGACGAATGACTGGATGCCTGTCGATCAATATGTGGGTGGGATCGAACACGCGATTTTACACTTGTTGTACTCGCGGTTCTTTACTAAGGTATTGCGCGATCGCGGTTTGCTCAATTTTGACGAACCCTTCCAACGCCTGTTGACTCAAGGCATGGTTCAGGGCTTAACTTACGAAAATCCCCAGAAATCGGGTAAGGATAAATATATTCCCAATCACTTGGTAAACCAGGCTGACCCACGCGACCCAGAAACAGGTGAACCACTAAAAGTCTCCTACCAAACCATGTCTAAGTCCAAATACAACGGTGTGGCACCAGAGGAGGTGATTAACAAGTACGGTGCAGATACGGCACGAATGTTCATCCTCTTCAAAGCACCGCCTGAAAAAGACTTGGAATGGGAAGAATCTGATGTGGAAGGGCAATTCCGCTTCCTCAACCGCGTCTGGCGTTTAGTCACGGATTTTGTTGGCAGTAGCGGCGCAAAGGCTTCTGTTCCTGCCAAGGGTGATTTAACTAAACCTGAAAAAGACTTACGACGGGCAATTCACACGGCTATTAAAAATGTCACTGAGGATTTAGAGGGTGAGTATCAATTCAACACGGGTGTCTCAGAACTGATGAAACTGAGCAATGCTCTGACAGATGCTGAGTGCAAAGATTCATCGGTGTATACAGAAGGAATTGAAACTCTGATACTGCTCTTGGCACCCTTTGCCCCCCATATCGCTGAGGAATTGTGGCGCATGACGACGGGTCGCACGGAGTCCGTTCACATTCAGGCATGGCCTAAAGCTGATGCAACGGCTTTGGTTGCCGATGAAATCACGCTGGTGATTCAAGTGATGGGCAAAACTCGTGGAACCTTAGTTGTACCGTCTCAGTCTGACCGGGATGCTTTGGAAAAGTACGCTCGCGAGTCGGAAGTTGCCCAGCGTTACATTGAAGGCAAAGAGATTAAAAAAGTAATTGTTGTGCCTGGGAAGCTGGTGAATTTTGTAGTGGGTTGAAAAAGCAGGAAGCGATCGCACTTCCCTCAGACTCTGAGATCCCAGAAGCCGTGAGATCGCTCTATTACAATGCGATCTCACGTCCTGAACACCGATTGTCTTTATTTTGCTAATAATTAGCGCTCTCTCACTTACCGTGCTGCTGAGGGGGCGTTTCGTTTTGCTTTACCCACTCATCTATCAATCCTGATGCAATCTCACTCATATCCTTGTCCTGCATAGCACACAAAGCTTTGAACTTTAGCTTTAAGGCTTTCTCGATGTAAATCTTTAAAGAGTCTTGGGTCACGTCGAAGTCAATAAATATTTCTCTATTAAAAATAGGACACAAAGTGATTTATTTCTAACTTTTTAACTAAAGATACTTATCTCTATGGAGATATTACCTAGAAGCTGGTGAGGAGGGTGGAGACGCTTTGGGAGGAGCAACTGGCCCTGACGAACCTGTCGGTAAAGAAAGCTCGATACTAGCACCCCGGTCATAAATCTCAATGTCCCATTGCCCTGAACGATTAGATTCAAAGGCAATAAAGCGACCATTACCGCTAATTGTGGGATGACGGACTTCCCAAAAGATATTTTCGGTTATGCGTTCAGCTTGCAGTGTCTGACGGTCATAAACAAAGACATCCGGCTTGCCCAACTGCTCTGAAATATAAACGATATAGCGACCATCGGCACTGATGTCTGGCTGTTCTTGGAGACTATTGGGTTGGTTAAGTCCCGGTAAATCGAGCAGACGGCGTTGCTGTACGTCGTAGAGGTAGATACTTCGTTGGGCAAGGCGATCAGAACTAAAGACTAAGTAGCGACCATCATAAGAGTAGCGGGGTTCTTGGTCAGCCGCCGAGCTATTGAGAGCCGCGCCAACGCTTTGAGTGGGTGGAGTCAAAAAACCGCGTGAACTGAAGCCATCCCAAAAAGAATTAAGGCAGCCTCCTAATCCCAGGATTAAACAAACTGCCAAAACTTTCAGTAAAAAGTTGCCACTCCAGTTAGGAAAGTATTTCATTACTAGACGTTGGGAGAGGACAGCAGTTAACGTCATTTAAGCAAACTTTGCCCCACTGTAAAGCCCAACGGACCAGAGCCACCCGATTATCTGTTGCTGTCTTGGTCAGGATATTGCTGATGTGATTATCAACAGTACGCTTGCTGATTTCTAACTGCTGGGCGATCTCGTGATTAGTTAAGCCCGCGGCTACCAATTCTATAATTTGTACTTCGCGGTCACTAAGAGACGCGGGGGTATAAGACTCGCCACCAGCCATAGGTATTTTTTCCTTGGTATATTTACTTACCATCATCTTCGATTTTAGAAGATTAGTTAATATCGTTAGCCTTGAGAAAATGTGAGGATATAACTCCGTCGAACGATTTGGTACAAAGACTTCCGTTCAACGAGTCATCACTGTTAGGGCAAAATCAATCTTGACCTTCTTACGATCTTCATTAACGAGGGGTTATGCCTCTGGTAGTCTGAAAAAGTCGAGATATGGAAAGCTGTGACCAATCCTCGTGTACTCTGCCTTGGTGAAATATTATTTGATTGTTTAGCCGATCAATTAGGGCGATCGCTTGAACAAGTTGAATCCTGGACGCCTTACCCAGGAGGCGCTCCAGCTAATGTTGCCTGTGCTTTAGTCAAGCTGGGAACCTCCTCTGGCTTTGTTGGTTGTGTGGGCGAAGATGAGCCAGGAAATACCCTAGTACAACTATTGCAGGACATTGGGGTGGATACCACGGGCATCCAGCGCCATTCAACTGCACCAACGCGACAAGTTTACGTCGTGCGTTCCGAGAAAGGCGATCGCGAATTTGCTGGTTTTGGCGAACTGAATACCGCCGAATTTGCTGATGCCTACCTCCAGGCATCAAAGTTACGAGAATCCTTATTTGAAGATGCTGATTTTTTAGTCTTAGGCACCCTGGAGTTGGCTTATCCCCAAACTCGTGAGGCAATTTTCAAAGCGCTTCAACTTGCAGAGCAGTACGATGTCAAAATTTTACTGGATGTTAACTGGCGTCCGATGTTTTGGCCTGACACTAGCGTTGCCAAGCCGCTAATTCAGGACGTTTTAAAGAAAGTCGATTTCCTCAAAATTGCCAAAGAAGAAGCTGAGTTGCTATTTAACATCACGGATGCTGGTGCCATCACCCATCGTCTTGGTTCAGTAGAAGGTGTCTTGGTAACCGATGGAGATAAAGGCTGTAATTACTGCCTTAGTGACCATGAAGACAAACTCCCAGCTTTCCAAATGGATGTCAAAGATACCACAGGTGCTGGTGATGGTTTCGTGGCTGGTTTCATCCACCAGCTATGTCAGCACGGACTTAAGTGCCTTGCCACGCCTGAGGCAGCCAAAAATGTTGTGAAATATGCTAGCGCCGTGGGAGCATTGACGACTACAAAACCGGGAGCGATCGCTGCTCAACCGACAGCGTCAGAGGTAGAGGCGTTTCTCAAGCCAATTGGAGAATAAGTTCATAACCTTAGACTTGCCCCTCCAGTTAACTGGAGGGTGCAAACTAAAAGAAAGAAGTTTCTTTTAGTCATAAAGGTTAGGAAGTTTATGCAATCAATTTCAAAGAAGACTGGCTATTTAGCGTTTACCTGGATAGCGATCGCTTCTCTAACAGGAGGGATGCTCACAGCCTGTTCTAGTACCTCCCAAAACCAAGCTCAAAATACCGCCAAAACTGATGCTGGTGACAAGCCGCATCACATGGGGCATGACAATGGCATGATGAATCATGGCAGTGGCACGAACCACAGCATGACAATGGATTTAGGACCAGGGGATGCTGATTACGATCTGCGATTTCTTGATGGTATGACTCCCCACCATCAAGGTGCGATAGAAATGGCGAAACAAGCGCAACAGAAATCTAAACGCCCTGAAATCAAACAACTTGCCAACAACATTATCAAAGCTCAGGAAAAAGAAATTGCTCAGATGAAACGGTGGCGAAAAGGTTGGTATCCCAAGGCTGGAGATAAGCTGATGGCTTACCACTCTCAAAAGAGTCACATGATGGAAATGTCACCTGAGCAAAAGCAAGCTATGATGATGAACGCTGACTTAGGTGCAGCCGACACTGAGTTTGATAAGCGCTTTATCGATGGCATGATTCCTCACCATGAGGGTGCTTTAGTAATGGCTAAAGATGCATTGAGTAAGTCTAAACGTCCTGAAATTAAGCAAATGGCTCAAGCTATTTTGAGTTCACAACAAAAAGAAATCGACCAAATGAAGCAGTGGCGAAAAGCTTGGTATAACCCTTAAGATAGATGGCTCATGAAGCTTTGATTTCTAGAATTAGCAAGAGTCTCTATCAAATTTAACTGGGTTTCATTATTAGCTCTAAATCGGGTTAGTAACATCTTCTTTCTAGGATTTTTGGGTATCAAAAAAACTGGAAAGGAACAACAGACCTCTTGCTAAAGTATCTTTGGCAAGAGGTGGATAAAGGTGAAAGGAGTTTCAGGGTTCGATTCACCCTTGACATTCCACTTTCACAGACTTCTGCAAGAAGTCTAATATTTGAAAGGAGCAAAACCAACAATGACAGCATCTGCGCACAACATCGTATCCAAAGTTACATCCTTTATAGGTTTAGCGATAATGACCATTTTCCAACCGCTCTTGGAAGTAATATGCAACATCATTGTTAGCAAAGAAAAAGCGCTGGAATGGCATTACCAGATGGCAGAGTGGCAAGCTGAGAATGATGAAGTAGCAAAACTAGCTTAGAACGTCAACAGCAACACTGAAGAGGAGCCTCCCAGCGTTGTCATCTCATCAGGTAAGGCGTATATCTGTACGCACCTACGAGGGCAAATTTATAAAAACGGGATGCATCTCTAGAAAATTAACTGGGTGCCACAGCTTACAAGGTAGTTGGCTCCAGAAAGGGTGAGTAGTATGAATGAGTAATTTATTCAATTCAAAACTCAAAATTCCGAATTCCCAAGGTTCATCACCCCCTAATGACCAACGCCTGCGAAGCTTAATTGCCAGTCAAATTGCTGCCGCACCACATCAACGGATTACCTTTGCCGAGTACATGGACTTGGTACTGTATCATCCAGAGCAA
>JALYGX010000401.1 GCA_030776905.1 Cyanobacteriota bacterium
CAATTCCCCCTGCCACACTCAAGCGTCCAGAACCACTACCACGAATCGTAGAAGGACTTAAGTTATCCAAAGAACCTGAGAGATTGAACGTGCCAGAGAGAGGTCCGCCCAACTGCGGTGGTACCGGAGCAAGACCCGCTATCTGTACCCCAGTTGTCCGGACTTGTGCCGTGAAGCGACCATCAGCAAGCTGTATATTATTCGCGGTAACAGTTCCCCCTCCCACATTCAAGCGTCCAGAACCACTGCCACGAATTGTTGAAGGGCTAAAGGACGCTAAACTCCCAGAAAGATTAAAGATGCCAGAGACAGGCTCATTGAGTTGTGGTGGTACTTGAGCAAGACGATTCAACTGTAGCCCAGTTGCCCGGACTTGGGCAGTAAAGCGACCATCAGCAAGTTGCACATCGGTAGCGTTGACGGTTCCACCCGCTACCGTCAAACTCCCAGAACCGCTACCGCGAATTGTGGTCGGACTTAAGGCAGTCAAAGACCCAGAGAGATTGAACGCCCCAGAGAGCGGACCATTTAACGGTGCAGGCACGGGAGCAAGACTCGCTAGCTGTACGCCAGTTGCCCGGACTTGGGCGGTGAAGCGACCATTGGCAAGTTGCACGTCAGTCGCGTTGACAGTGCCACCTGCCACATTCAAGCGTCCAGAACCGCTGCCCCGAATCGTGGAAGGACTTAAGGAAGCCAAAGAACCAGAAAGATTGAACGTACCAGAAAGTGGACCATTTAGCTGCGCTGGCACTGAGGCAAGACGCGCTAGCTGTACGCCAGAGGCTTGGACTTGTGCCGTGAAGCGTTCCTCGGCTACTTGTATGTTACTGGCGGTAACAGTACCTCCTGCCAGATTGAGATTGGCTGAACCTGTGGCACGATAGTTTTGCGGCTTATCCAGGGCAGTAACGATGCGCGTTCTGCCAGAGACGACACCGAGGGGAACCGGCAGATTAATGGCATAAATTTTAGCGATCGCATCTCCTGGAACATTAATTGCCTGAGCATCAAATTCCGCCGTGCCCTTCTGACCTAGTCGCACTTGCCCAGTCCCCGTCACTAACCCACCAACGGTGGGCGTTGCCCGGAAGATGTTAATCTTCAAAAGCGAATCCACTACCTGGAAGCCACCACTGACCGCTTGAAAGTTCAAGCGATCAACTTGAGCTAGCTTTGTCGTCCTGACCTCTCCAGAGACAACAGGTTTGCTTAAAGGTCCTGTTACCCGAAGGTCAGTTTGCACCTCTGCCAACACTGCCACAGGCAATTTTTGGAAATCAAACGCCTGTAAAATCTTTGGCAGTTCCACTGGTGCAGTTTGTGCCGATAGGTTGATATCCGACTGCGTATCTACCACCCCATTCGCAAGAGCTGGAATCTGACCGAAAAGCGTGGTAATCTTCTCCAGTCGAACTTGTGTTCCTTTAAAGCGCAACTGACCGTTAGTATTGGCAAACGGTTTTTGTAGCTGAGGCAGTCGCGCCGTAACCTGGTTAAGTGTTGCCGTTCCCGCAAACTTCAGCGGTTGTTTTGGCTGGATTTTAATTTCCAGATTGCCATCAATGTGACCCGCTTGCAGAAGGAGGGGTAGCTGAATTAACCGACCGACTTCTGCTGCACCGACCTTAATCCCTGAAATTACCAGATTCGTCTCGCCTACGGCAGGGCGGCTTTCTCCTTGAATTGTGAAATTTCCCCCATTGACCAAAGCCCCTTGGGTATTGAACTGAATTAGCTGGTTGTTATTGAGGAAGTGACTTGTGCCAGAGGCTAGGTTGAGTAAGACAGGTGCTTTAGAATTCCCCGCTTCTCCTCTAGGTACTAGCACAACTTCTGCATCGCGAAGCCGCATATACTGTAGCTTCACATCAATATCACCCTTGGGTAGTGTCTTAATTCGGGTGCCTATCCACTCCCTGTCCTTATCTTGTTCGATGTACACCTTTGGCTTAACCAGCGTGACATCGAGTTCTAGGGTGCGACTTAGCAGTAGTTTCAGCAGGTTATATTTCACCTCCATCGCTTGGGCGGAACCTCGGTCGGTGTCTGTCGCCGTCGCGGGTAGTTCAGTGGCAGCAAAGCGCATACCATTGAAGGAAAAGCTTTCCACTTTTCCCATACGCACTGGACGAGAGAGGGCTTTACTCACCGTGTTCTGAACTAACGGTGCTAATTGCATATAGACAAAAAACCATGCCCATGCTGATGCGCCTCCAATGCCAGTCAGCAAGATGATGCTGAAGAGAATCGCCAAGCGACGCCACTGCTTGCGGCTTAAACACCTGGTGGAAGTTTGTGCTGGTTCGTTCCCTGAAGTTGGTTCTGGTTTGTTGCCTGGATTAGGGCTGTTTTTCATCTTTTCCTCTTTTTGCACCACGCACTTCAGATGCCGTCGCTGCTGCTGCGGTAACTTGTCCCCCTTGGAAATTCTGCTACAAGCTAATAAGGTCAGCCAGACTTTGAGCAGGTCAATAAATTCAATAAATATTGATACACAATGTGATAGTTAACTAAAACGTAGATGCTTAGATGGTTTGATCCGCAGTGCTTGCTCCTGGCTATCCAAAACCTCGACACCAAGTTTACGAGGAGTTGACCAGGGAATTGTTAGATTTTCGATTTGAGATTTTTGATGGAGTAGAACTAAATTGGTTATTAGCCAGATATTGGGCGACCAGCACTTAGGTTTCGTAAGGGTCAATCCAATTCCTGTACGTCTTCAACAACTACATAGATTATTCTCTTTGACGCTAATGAGAGCTTGGAGAGTTCCCTAATCCAGTATCTCTAAGCTCTACCCAGGCGTTTTACAAAAAAGTGCACAGATGACCATGCCGTAGCGATTTGCATTGGGATGAAGGATTTTTACCGCCCTAGACTAGTGCAGCACCGTACTCCATAAGTAACCACCTAAGCTTTCCCTTTAAAACCAGCCACTTGAGCTAGGTAAAGGGCAATGGTGGGTTTACCCTTCTTCCGTAACAGGTTCCATCAAGAACGGAAGCTTGCCTTCATAGTTTAGGGTTTGGGTCAGCTATCCAAAACGCGATCGCGGCTGTCATCGCTATCCCTACGCTGATTGAAAAGCATCCTATACAGAAAGTAGAAAGGTTGCAAAGTCCTAATCCGTTGGAATGACTTTTATACGGCAACAGACAAAGCAAAGAAGTATAGGTCAAAGCCAACTAGGAGAAGGGAGTGAGAACGATTCTCCTACTCCCTCCCGCTTTTAGGAATTGACCCTAGTACCGTCAACCGCGAAATATCTATCCTTGCTCGTACTTCCTAGGTTTGGTCAACCTCTAATTCCCCCCTAGAGTTCTAAAGATACTGAATATATTGAGAAAGCTGCCTACGGGATTTAGCACTGTGCCCAACGTATCTCCGATGCTGGCGAGAGTAGAGCGTCTGACAACAACGACATCATTATTACGTAGAGTGGGATTGCCTGCTTCATTAATTCCCTGAGCTAAATCCACCTCGATCGCGCGTTTTTCAACCGAACCATTGGGGTTGAGGCGAATTAGATCCACTGATCGCTTCCGGGCGCGAACGTTATATCCACCAGCCGCCAGTACCGCTTGATTCAAAGGAGTATTGGGTGGCACGGGGATAGCACCAGGTCGGGTAACTTCTCCCACCACATTCACGACAATGGTGTTGGGAGCAAAGCTAGCACCTGCGAGTTGAGTTGCCTCAGATGGATCGTAAGCCGTTGCCGTGGGAATAGTAATGATATCTCCCTCTTGCAAGATGACATCTTGAGAGACATCGCCTGCTCGCAACAGCTCCCATAGATTTACCCTAATCGGTGGAATTTTGCCTGTTCGGCTTGTACGCTGGATAGTAATCGAGCGAACATCAGCAAGGGCTGTAATGCCTCCAGCCACCTGAATTGCCTTTGTCACTGTGGGGGGACCACCCGTGGTACCGCCAGCCGCTACCCCCGTCTCGCTGCCCGTTACCGCACCAGTTGCACCGCCTGTTGCTGCTCCACCCCCCGTTATTGAATACGGACCAGGGCGACCTACTTCTCCGACTACAGCAACATTAATTGGTCTGACTTCTTTGGACGCAAAACTGGCATCTGCCAGTTGGCGAGTCTCATTAGGATCAACAGCATCGACGGTAGGGATTCTAACCGTATCTCCATCTCTTAATCTAACGTCTTGGGAGATGTCGCCATTCCTTAGCAATGACAAGAGGTTGACGCTGTAGTCTTCTATCTGACCCGTCGCAAGGCTACGACGACGGATAACCACATTGCTAACGGCGGCGGCCTGAGTAATACCGCCGGCTAGGGTAATTACCTGTGTGACTGTAGGAAATTGACCAGTAGTTGCATTAGGGCCATTACCCCCACCGCCTGGGGTGACCGTGTAAGTTCCCGGACGGTTGACTTCACCTGCTACTGCGAGGGTAATGGGACGGGGTGCTATTAGGCTTACGGTGACCAAGGGGCGTTTGACGAAGCGACCGTATCCTGTACTAGTATTGCTCAACAGGCCTGTTGCGCCTTCGAGAGTGCGCCCTTGGACGGGTACCCTGCCAAGGATGGGCAAGTTCAGCGTACCATCCACTAAAACCGTGAACTCACCACTGTATTCCGGGACATCAAAAACATCTATTTTGACGCGATCGCCGGGTCCAAGAGTATAAGGAGTTTCCGGTGGCAATCGATTCGGAATTACTCGGGCAGCAGGGGCAGGAGTAGCTGGGAAGTTGTTAATCCGACTGGGCACTCCAGAGGGAGGCAAACTGTTAACCGGAGGTGGGGCTAGAGGGGAAAAAGTAGGGACTTGTGCTTGGGCAGGAGTCGGTACGGCAACCGCACAAAAAGCTAGCAAGGTTAAACCCGCAATGGGTTGATTGATGTGTTTTCTCAAACCGTTACCAGTCATACCACGCCGACTAAAAATCTCAATACGTCTTGTTGTACTCACGTCAAATAGTATCCATTACACAAATGTTCATTCTCTCTACACAAGTCAGCTTCATTTTGGAGAAAGTTCCAGAAGATATAACGATGGGAAAAAGTTCACTAAACTCGTGTACCTTTGATCTATTCACTCAACTTCGGGAGAGTAGTAAAGGTGATGAGGAAAGCTAGATGCAGGGGTCATTTCTATCAAGTTGGCAAAAATATTCACTATTGGGGCTGTATCTTAATTAGCTCAAGCCTGAGCAGTACTATGCTATCTGTTGCGGCAGGGGTTGCCAATCCCGTAGCAACAAAGCCGTCTCAAACTACAGCCAATGCTAATTATGGCGGTTCCTTGGGTCAATCTCTCCTGAATACTATGCTGGAACCCGATGCCCTTTATCCCCAAACCCCTAGTACGGGCGTCACACCCACCAAGACAAACGAGCCAACAATGGGCGTGCTGCAACCCTCAACGGCTACTGCCGTGCAACTCGCTCAAGCTAGCACTTTTCCTGATATTCAAGGCAACTGGGCGCGGAGTTTTATTGAAGCCCTAGCTGCACGGGGTGTGATTAAGGGTTTTCCTGATGGAACATTCCGACCTGATGAGCCAGTAACACGGGTTCAATTTGCCGCCATGATTCGTCAGGCTTTCCAGAGAGCGCCCAAACGCCTAGAAACCCAGTTTGTCGATGTAGCGGCTAGTTTCTGGGGTAATGAGGCGATTCAAGCGGCTTATCGCACAGGCTTTCTGGAAGGCTACCCTAACAATATCTTTTTGCCTGATCAAAATATCCCTCGCGTTCAAGTCTTGGTATCTTTAGCGAGTGGGCTTAACCTGTCTCCCCCAGCTCAAATCGCAACGGTTTTAGGTACATTTCAAGATGCCGCACAAATCCCTAACTTTGCCCGCGATACAGTGGCAGCGGCAACCGTCAATCAGTTAGTGGTCAATTATCCCAATGTTGCTTTATTAAATCCGAATCAGGTAGCAACCCGCGCCGAGGTGGCAGCGTTTATCTACCAAGCTTTAGTCAAGGAAGGAAGTCTGCCGTCCTTAGGGTCTACAGATGTTGCTTCGCGATATATTATCGGCTATCAACCGCCGATCGCACAATCGCCACAGCCCGATCGCGTGTCAGCCCTCAGGCAACAGTTCCGCTTGCCGGAACCGCCAATTGCTGAACAACTGAGGCGAATTTTTGGCGGGGGTTCGAGCATTAGTACACCAACAGCGTTTGGGGCGCAAGGGGGTGATGTATTCTTAGGGGGAACTTATCAACAGCGAACCCGCTTCTCAGACATTGATGATCAAGCACTCGGTCTCGGATTTGGTCTAGGCGATGCTCGAAAACTCGTTGCTCTAGAAACCACAGCCTCTTCTTATGCCATCATCCGGGAAGGCTTTTTTGACAATGGGGGTATTAGCTTTAAAGTACACCGTACCTTTCCAGGTGATATTGGCGTTGCCTTCGGCATAGAGAATGCGATTGACTGGGGCGAAACTTATGGTGATAGCAGTGTTTACGGTGTAGCAACGAAAGTCTTTCGCCTACGTCAAAACCAATCTCAGCCGTTGAGCCGGGTTACGGCTTCTATCGGTATCGGCGGCGGTCGTTTTCGCTCAGAAAGTGCTTTTAATCGGGGAGACGAAGACCCCAATATCTTTGGTAGCGTTGGCGTACAAGTCGCTCAACCTGTCAGCGCGATTGCTGAATGGACGGGTCAAGATTTGAACATAGGAGCCTCAATTACCCCATTCCCTGGTATCCCATTCGTTATCACTCCCGCCGCTGCCGACATTACGAATACAGCCGGTGATGGCGCAAGATTTATCCTAGGCGTTGGTTATGGTATCTCATTCTAAGTTATCGCTCCTGAAGAAAAGTTATGAATATTAAGCCTCTTCTTTTCCATGTGGGACTAGGTTTTGCCCTAGCGATCGCTGGTGTTGTTGCTGGAACACCACAAGCACAAGCTCAACGGGGAAACTTATCCGATATTACTGGCAACATCATCACCACTAGCGATATTGCTGGTGGCTTCTCCCCC
>JALYGX010000402.1 GCA_030776905.1 Cyanobacteriota bacterium
CTCCAAAGGTCAATCTTCCGATGTAGTTAACAATCCCTTTCTAGATAGAGCGATTCCTGTTCTTGAAACAGATATCTTAGCTTTACAGGACAAAAGAATTCAATCCTAAATATCAGGCACGAATTTCAAGTAGCTGCTCGCGGGCAGGTTGGAGCCAAAGTATCTGCGTCCTGAGACAAAACAGTTTCCTTGATAAAAAGGTTTAATCAGATGAACACAGATAAAGTGCGGATACCTGAACCTAGCACTGATGGCGTGGGTAGAGTTAATAAAGTTGCCTACCGCGACGGCTATATCCACGGTAGAGAACAAGAGCATCACATCCAGGAAGACAAGCGCGTTATCCGCGATAACAATAGTGCCGCTAGTGGCTTGCTCTTCGGGATGACACTTGCTGCCATCGCTAGTGTTTTGGGCGGGGTTATTTTCTTCGCAACTCACCAAAATCAACCCTCCAATACAGCGGTACCAACTGCGCCATCTACTGTTACCCAGCCTTAAAACCCCAATAAGAATCTCAATACCAAGCTCCACACCTATAAAAAAAATGCATCTGCCTTGAGTCGTTCTTTATTTCAACGTATTGAACGAAGATTTAAAACTCTGCTTAATTCAACACGTCACTAATCCTTTTAGTAAGACTCATGGACAATCTAAAAAATCGCGGGACCTATCATTCCAACACTAACTTGGGGAATCAGAGTAACCTCGACACGAATGTTGAAAAAGTTTCTCCTACTTCCTACCAAGAAGGTTACATTCATGGTCGCGCTTCTGAACGCAGCATTGAAAACGAGCGTCAAGAAATTCGTGATGAAAAAACAGCCGCTCGTGGTTTAGTGATTGGCGCTGCTCTTAGTACGTTAGTTGGTTTAACGGCTGGGACTTTATTCTTCCTAAACCAAAATCAAGCAAACGAGTCATCGACACCAGTCGTCGTTCCTCCGCGAACCGCTTCTCAACAACCAGCCAAAGAAACGACTATTATTGAACGAAACACTGAGATTCAGCAAGTGCCTGCTGTCGATCAGGAACCTTCAGTGGATACTCAAGACAGTCAACCTGATATTCAGATAACTGTCCCCAGTTCTGCGCAACAGCAAGCTCCAACTCAACAAAAAACAACGCCTCAAACAGTACCAGCGCAACCTCAAAGCCAAAGTTCACCGACAAATCCTAGCGCTACTCAACCAAATACAACCTCTCAAACCGCACCGATAGCGTTTCCGGATACGCAACCTTATCTAACTAATCCGGGTTCTTCAACTCAACCCCAAAACCAGACTTCTACTGGTACCTCTGGTACTACTGGTATCTCTGATACTACTGGTACGTCTGGCGCTACTAGTACGTCTGGCGCTACTGGCACTTCTGGTAATTCTGATACTTCTACGACAGCGCAACCAACGACAACAAATCAAGCATCACCCACACAAACGCAAACTCAGAATCAAAGTCAATCTCCCAATTCCGATTCAGGACAGTAAAAACTTCACCCTGAGAGGTTAGGAGTGCGATCGCTAAAATTGCTAAAATAGCAGTTTAGCAATCCAGGTTAATTAGTCTATCCAGACTTTGAATCAAGAAATTAAAAGTGGCGAGTATGCATGAACATTGGTTTGCTACTCGCCATTATGTTTTTTAGGGATATAGATTTTAACTATTAATGAGAAAGTTTATTAACTTAATAAAAGCAGGGTATTTAATTCACGAGGTTAACTAGCTTTCTTTGCACAATTCTCTAAAGTTTTCAACCCTCTATTGATAGAAATAAAATTTATTTCTCTTGACTGATGAATTCGTTAGCAAAAAATACGTAAATGTAACCATCAGCACCGATAAGAAATGCATTTTGGTGTTGCGACTTAACAATATTCTCTCTTAGGAGTGAAGACAAATGGCTTTAGGACAACACAAAAGAGCCGTAGGTGTTTTTTCAACACGCCGGGAAGCAGAAATAGCACTCAGGGAACTGAGAGATTCCAGGTTTCCTATGGATAGAGTTTCCGTGATCGCACGGGATGCAGACCGACAGGATGACATTGCGGGTGCTGATGTTCGTGGCGAGATTCGCGATCGCGATGATAACAAAGCTGATGAAGGTGCTGCAACGGGAGCGCTAGCGGGTGGTGCATTAGGAGGTTTAACGGGCTTGTTAGTAGGTCTAGGCACGTTGGCGCTGCCTGGAATTGGCCCGATCATGCTAGCCGGAGCAACTGCCACCGCTATTGCTACCACCTTGGCTGGTGGTGCAATTGGTGCGGCGGCAGGTAGTCTGCTGGGGGCACTCATTGGTCTAGGAATTCCCGAAGACGAAGCTAGAAGCTACAACGATCGCGTATCCAGAGGGCATTATCTGGTAATGATAGAAGGCACGGACGAAGAAATTGCTCGTGCTCAAGCTATTCTTCATCGTGGCGGAGTTGAAGATTGGGCAGTCTACGATCTTCCCAACGGCGCTCGCGCAGGCACCACTACTCGCAGTGCATTAGTTCACAGGCGGGCGATTGGCGTTTTCCCCCACCGTCGAGATGCGGAAGCTGCGATCGGAGAACTCAGAAGTGTAGGCTTCCCCATGAGTCAGATTTCTCTGGTTGGTAAAGATGCTCAGGGTGGCACTCAAGCGGGTGGCGGCGTGACCGACCGCACCAAGACTGACGAAGGTGCGAAAGCGGGTGCAGCAACAGGTGGAGCCTTAGGCGGTTTAGGTGGCTTACTCGTAGGCTTGGGTGCTTTAGCGATTCCGGGTATTGGTCCAGTAATTGCAGGCGGTGCTTTAGCAACAGCTTTAGCAACAGCGGCGGCTGGCGGTGCCATTGGTGCAGCGGCTGGTGGTTTAACGGGTGCTTTAGCGGGTTTGGGAATTCCAGATGACCGCGCTCGTTTTTACAATGATCGCGTCAATCACGGTGACTATCTGGTGATGGTCGATGGCACGGAAGATGAAATTCGTCGCGCCGAACCAATTCTAAACCGTCACGGCATTCAGAATTGGGGAATTTTTGATGCAACAGATACCCCTCACACTCATCGGAGCGATCGCACTTCCGGCAGCGGCGTGGGTCGCACTCATCGCGCCGTTGGCGTTTTTGCCCACCGTCGCAATGCCGAGACCGCACTCAGAGACCTGAGAGATTCAGGCTTTGACATGGATCACGTTTCTATCGTCGGTAAAAACCTTGACCCCGATACTCACATTGCTGGCGCTGATGTCGGCAGTAGTGCTAAGGGACACAAAGCTGACGACGGCGCAAAAGCGGGTGCTGCTACGGGTGGCCTTCTAGGTGGTCTCGGTGGCTTATTAGTAGGCTTGGGTGCGTTAGCGATTCCTGGCATTGGCCCAGTGATTGCAGGCGGTGCTTTAGCAACAGCTTTAGCAACGGCAGCGACAGGCGGGGCAATTGGTGCAGCGGCTGGTGGTTTAACGGGTGCGCTAGTAGGTTTGGGCATTCCGGAAGAGAAAGCTCGCTTTTATAACGACCGCGTCAACCACGGTGATTATCTAGTGATGGTTGATGGCAACGAGGACGAAATCCACCGTGCCCATGCCCTCTTAAATCGTCACGGGATTCAGGAATGGGGCATTTACGATAAAACAGACGTGGCTGCCGATCGCAGTCACGATCGCACTCCAGACCACGATCGCGCTCGTACAGGTGTAGCCGCTACCACCCCTCGTACTGGTGTAGGTCGCTATCACCGGGCAATTGGTGTCTTCCACCACCGTCATGATGCCGAAGCCGCCCTCGGAGACTTGAGAGATGCGGGCTTCGATATGAATCAAATTTCTCTGGTGGGTAAAGATGCTCATGGTGGCACTCAAGTGGGTAGCGACATGACCGATCGCACCAAGACTGACGAAGGTGCAAAAGCTGGTGCCGCAACGGGTGGAGCCTTAGGCGGTTTAGGTGGCTTATTGGTAGGCTTGGGTGCGTTAGCGATTCCGGGTATTGGTCCAGTAATTGCCGGCGGTGCTTTAGCAACAGCTTTAGCAACAGCAGCGGCAGGCGGTGCCATTGGTGCGGCGGCTGGTGGTTTAACGGGTGCCCTGGTTGGCTTAGGCATTCCAGATGACCGCGCTCGTTTTTACAATGATCGCGTCAATCACGGTGACTATCTAGTGATGGTCGATGGCACCGAAGATGAAATTCGTCGTGCTGACACCATTCTCAACCGTCGCGGTATTCAGAATTGGGCGGTTTTTGATGCACCGGATAGCGATCGCTCTCGCACAGGTTCTACCACCACGACGACTCCAAGCGGTGCAACCACGGCTAGCCGTAACATCATCGACCGGGACAACACACCAGGCGTCGATACGACTCGTAAGGATTACCAGGTTGTTGACGAGCATCCTGAAGTGATCATCATCGATCACCGCGAGCAGACCTTATAAGTTTGCCATTTATCGGTAATCCTAAGGGTCTCCAAGAAGTGCAGGAGCAAGAGGAATAAAAAACTTGCTCCTCCTCTCTTCTCCCTCAACAGCACTTCCCCAACTAGGTGCTCAACCTCCCCTTTAGTGAAAGAGGTTGAATAAGGAGAAGTAGCACATCCAGGGGCATTACAGGGGCTGAAATACCTTCCATTCATTCAAGGGTGCATCGCTCCTCATCTACAACTAATTTCATCACTCACCATTTCCAAATAGGAACTAAAAAAATGAAAAAGTTAACAACCTTTTTACTCAGTGGCGTTTTATTGTTGGGTACAGTGGCTTGCAGCGAGGCTGCCAAAACCAGTGCCGATGCTCCTAATTCGACGGAAAAACCCGCAGAGGCTCCAAAAGCTGATAATGTTCAGACAACCAAAGAAGATGGACAAAGCGAAACTCGCAGAAAGCAGCTCAATGCTGATATCAAAGCCCGTGAGGAGCGCAATAATGTAGCTGGGGACCCGACAAAAAGAGCTTCAGACGACCTAGAGAGTGAAGTCCGCAGTAAGCTGGAGGCAAATATCCCAGATGGGGCGCTAACTGTTGAAGCGGAAGATGATGGCACTGTGACCATAGCAGGAACCGTTCTGAAGCAAGAACAGCTAGCTAAGATCGAACCTTTAGCTAAAAAAATCAAAGGTGTTAAGACTGTTAATGTTAAAGCAACCGTTGCTGCACCTAAGGCTCAATAATTAGAAAGCTCAAGAGCTGTATTTCTTTAGAATTAATCAGCTATTGGGCAAGGTTCTGACTTAATTTAACCGCAGATTTCAATGAGTAGCCTGTTACTGCACGCCAGTAACGGGCTATTTTTATGTAGCGAAATCAGATAAACACCCACATTGCAAGTTTTGGGTGTGCCTGATGGCGATGCAGTTGGAGATGTAGTGGGCGATGCATTTGGCTGTGCGATCGCAGGTAAAGTTGGACTCAATAGAAGTGAGCCAACACACATCATAATTGTGGTTAATCCATAAGTCAGCAAACGCAAAAAAGCAGAACTTCTTGTTCTGCTTAAAAGCATTGTTTTCACCATAATTAATGACGCAAGTTTCAATGTCCACCTTGGTTGCTGGGGCAGTCTCAGGTCAACTGGTGAGCTTTCCCACCGATACAGTACCCGCTTTAGCGGTACGACCTGACTACTCAGAGTTAATTTTTACAGCGAAGCAACGCCGTCAAGAGAAACCCTTGATTTTAATGGGAGCCTCTCCAGAGTCTCTTTGGTCGTTTGTGGTGGGTACGGCGGCTGAGTTAGAGATTTGGCAGCAAGTTGCCCAGCAGTATTGGCCTGGGGCACTCACTTTAGTGTTACCTGCCTCCACTAAAGTTCCGGCGGTGATGAACCCAACTGACCCAGCGACCATAGGGGTGCGGGTGCCTGCCTCAAGTGTTGCGATCGCTATTTTGTCTCAAACGGGTCCCTTAGCCACCACCAGCGCCAACCGTTCCGGTCAGCCACCTTTGCAGACGATGACTGAAATTGAAGCACAGTTTCCCCATGTTCTGACGCTTCACCCGACTGAATTAGCCGCCGCCCAAACCCTAACCGTTGGTGTTCCTTCTACCGTTGCTAAGTGGACGGGTAAAGGTTGGCAGATCTTACGTCAGGGAAGCATCAAGCTAGCCCCTAATCCCTAACCCCTAGCCCCTTTGGGGTGCTCGCCACCCCGAACCCCTTCTAAAAAACTCGCTATGCTTGAGATGATTTGACTTTCAGCCAGTGAAAAGACAGATTTTAGACTACTTTTAGTTAAGAAGCATGGGCGGAATGGAGCTGATCTATTTATTAGTGGGAGTAGGATTAGGATTTGTAGCGAGCTATATCACTCGCTTGCCTAAGAAATCAGAGGTTTCAATAGTGTCTGCGCCCCAAGGGACAGATCGACCAAACACTGAGCTTCCTAAGGAGCAAGGCACAGATCGACCAAACACCGAGCTTCCTAAGGAAGAACCGAAGCCAACTCAACTGGATGTAAATCGGGACAACATCGAGCCTCTCAAGGAGGAACTCAAGCAAACTCAACTGGCTTACGAAATGGCAAAGCAAATGAGCCAGTTTAAAGGAGGGTTTTTGGCGCGGACTTCCCACGAGTTGCGATCGCCTCTGAGCAGTTTAATTGGGATGCATCAGCTAATTTTGTCCGATTTATGTGACTCTCCTGAGGAAGAACGAGAATTCATTGCCCAAGCCAACACCTCTGCTTTGAAGATGGTGAAGCTTTTGAGCGAACTAACTGACGTGTCGAAAGTTGAACACGGCAAAGCTCGCTTGGAAATTAGCTCCCTGCCGTTGAGTAAGGTTTTTGAGAATTTGCATACTCTGACGCATATGCAAGCCGCTAATAGCAATCTCCAACTCGAAGTGATTTCCCCTGACCTAGACATTTACGTCCTAGCCGACCAACGACATTTCCAGCAAGTGTTAGTGGGTCTTGTGGATACAGCTATTACTCGAATGGAAAGCGGCAGTATTCGGGTATCGGCAGCTTGCTTGCCAGAGTCTGAAGAGACTCATATCTGGATTGATGTCCAATCTCCAACTCCTATTTGGAGCGAAGCCGTAGATTCTCTTTCCACGACGGCTGAAATAGAGACACAATCTGATAAAACGTCTGAAATTCCGCCTGGGCTAAGTTTATTAATGGTTCAGACTCTCGTCGAAGTGATGGGGGGGCGGCTGGAACTGCTGACAGTCCCCAGCGAAGAGTCTGCTAGTGATGCTACTACCGAAAATGTCATTCGGCTTCAGTGTTCTATGCCCCTAGCTACTCCTGAGACTGTAGAGCAGCCGTCGGCATACGACTAGAGATGGGTTGGTTGTAGTACACCATCGTAGTTGTCGAGTTACACTCAAAGCCAATACGTTCGTAGAAACGCTGTTGATGGGTGGTCATCAGGTAGACGCGCTCTACTCGACTCATCTTGGGATGGCTCAACACCGTTTCTACTAACTTTCTCCCCAGCCCTGCACCCTGATACTCTGGGTGAATGACTACATCCCAAATCGTTCCCCGATAAATACCATCTGAGGTGGCTCTTGCAAATCCAATCAGTCTCTCGCCATCCCAAACACTGATTACGGGTTCGCTATTGGCGATCGCTACTTTCCAGTCCTCGATTTTTCGCTCTTGTGCCCAAAAGGCTCCCAGGCGAAATAGTTCCTGGAGTTGCTCGTAATCGATGTCAGACTTACGATTCTCCTGCGGAGACACTTCGTGAACACAAAATTGAATGTGGCTGCAATCCATTGTTCCCAAAATTCCTTCCAAACTTTGTCGAGATTTACAGGGTTAGTGATGCCAAAGCTTGCAGTGCCTGCGTTGAAAATCCGCCTGAATTGATTTATTCAACTCATACACCTGTAATCGTAACGATTTTCAACAATAGCGCAACATAGGAATAATTCTTTGTTAGGATTTGCTAACATTTCCACTTTCCTTTGATTTTCAGCCAAGGTCTAATGTTGATTGGCTGTTAGATTTTATACATTAATTGTTAATAGAATACTCATCTTCCGGTAGGTAGAAGGCAACTCTTGACGATGTTACTTTTTGATCAACGGGTCTTTTTCTTACTCTTTCCTCAGACCCTATAAGAAGAAGTGGCAACAGTCAGGGAAGTGTACGAAACTATTACCTTTGATGAAAGTAACAAATTACACCCAGAGCAGTGGATCAAGGTGTATGGTGTTTTTTCTAATCGCTGTGATTACATAATTACCTGCCAGGTGTATCAGCTAGAGGCCGTTCTAAGCAGTAACCAACGTAATTGGTGGGATGACATTCTCCTAGAACCAATTGATGAGGAGGAACAGTCAATGCCAGTCTAAGAGGCGATGAAGAAGTGTTCCTATTTTTAGGTTGGGAAAAGCACAGGGTAGGGACGCTTTAAGGTTCGCCCCGACGACATTTCGCTCTTGCAGCCAATTGCAACCGCTATGGGTATTGGTGAAAACCTTTTTACCCAGCGACGAAGGTAAGGCGATTGACATTCTTACCCTATACCGCCTGCCAAATCTTAATTGTCTTATCCTCACTGCCACTAGCCAGCGTTTGTCCATCAGGACTAACAGCGAGGGAATAAACCCACTTTTTATGCCCAGTCAGGGTACGCAGGAGTTTTCCCGTAGCCAGATGCCACAGCTTGATGGTGTTGTCCCGACTACCACTGATCAGGGTTTGCCCATCGGGGCTAACCGCAAGGGACAACACCCAGTCAGAATGCCCAGCTAGGGTACGGAGAAGTTTTCCCGTAGCCAGATGCCACAGCTTGATAGTATTATCATCACCACCACTAGCGAGGATTTGCCCATCAGGGCTGATGGCGACAGTTCTCACCCAGTCTAAATGCCCTGCCAGAGTACGCAGCCGTTCCCCAGTGCCCAAATTCCACATCTTGATCGTCTTATCGCCACCACTACTAACGAGAGTTTGTCCATCCGGGCTAATAGCAAGGGAATAAACCGATTTTTTATGCCCAGCTAGGGTGTGTAGGACTTCTCCATTGTTTAAATCCCAAATTTTGATTTTATAACCCCCACTGACAAGAGTCTTACCGTCGGGGCTGATAGCAAGGGAATAAATCCATTTGTGATGCCCTGTCAGGGTACGCAGGAGTTTACCCGTGCCTAGATGCCAAGTTTTGATACAACTTCTATCCTTGGTTTTATGACTACTTGCTAGAGTTTGGCCATCGGGGCTGAGGGCGATCATCAAAACCCTACCGGAGTCGGCAGTAAGAGTATGGAGGAGGTTGCCAGTACGCAGATGCCACAGCTTAATTGTGTTGTCATCACCACTAGCGATCGCCTGCCCATCAAAGCTAACAGCAATAGAAGCCGCTTTGCCTGAATGCCCACTCAGAGTATGGATGAGGGACACTTTTTCCAGTGAGGGTTTAGGTTTTAAATCGTTGTCTGCATTCAGATAGCTAGACATTTGAACGATGTTCCCCGGATCGCCCGTTTGGACTAGAGAAACACATTCTTGTTTGGGTTGCCGTTTTAGGTTCGCCATGTCTGCGGTGGATGGCGGCAACGCCTCTAAGAGACCATTGACTTGAGCGATCGCTTTTTCATCTCCAAGGATGGCAAAACAGTCTTTAAGCTTCTCGAAATAGTTTCGATCTTCTATCGTTAGGGTTGGCTGTATCATCTCTAAAGAATTAGATTCTTCAGCTTTTGGCACTTGATGCTGTTTCAGCCAAGCTTTGAGTGAGTAATCTACCTGTTCTTTCGCCCAAGATTTATCAGGTAATCCAGCCAAGCTCTGAGCTAATTTTAAAGCCAGTTCAGGAACCCATAGGGTTCGTTCGATTTCCAGAGTTTTAAAAATATCTTTATAACCTAATAAAGTAGCTTGCATTACTTCTTTCACTAGTTGCTGATCAGAAGCCTTTTGCAGTAACTCCGGTAACAACTCAGGTAATAAAGGAGGGACATCATAATTAAGGAGATGATGAGCATCGGCTATCCAGCCAGCCACCAAGCCATGACAGATAATTAATAGCTGGGAAAGTGCTTCAAAATCTTTAGGACTAACCTTGTATTCAAGTGCTAGCTCATTAATGTCAATACCAAAACGATTCCATTTCTCCTCTTTTTCCAAAACTTCTAGGTTGAAACAATTATCTCCACCCAGTCTTTTAACGTCTTCTATACTTTCGCCACAAGCTAAAAGTCTATTTGCCGTTTCTTTCCACTTTAAGGCACGACTTTTTGCCGATGTATAAACAACCTCTCGGTAATTCAATCCAGATATAATGGTTTGATAGCAATAATTTTTTTGCCCCAAGCCCCAATAAGCAATGCGGAAATTCAGATAATCTCCAACAAGTTCTGATTCCAGAATCAAAGTTGGTTCAGATTTCAGCATCTCAAACAAAGCTTTGATACTGGATTCTCGCCGAAAGCGCTTACTATCCCAAGCTCCAGGTAAAAACTCGGTTGGTCGTTCTCGACTACTGAGGGGATAGTTTCGACTTAAAAATTCACTGAGGCTCTGGGTTATTTTTTGCTCGATTTCTGGCAAAGCTTGAGCTACCTCACTCAGTTGCGCCGACTGTAATTGAGGAGCAGAGAGAAAAATTCGTAGTGGGATTATTTGATTATTACGATCGGAGCGTAAAAGTTGTGCAGGAAACACCCTTAAAGGCCAGTTATTAATAGCTTTCTGAATTTCCGGCAACTGCAGTGCTGTTTCTCGCTGGTGTAATGATAATTTTAACTGCGTTTCCCGGTCGTAAGCTGCCAATTGCTGTTGGAGAGACTTCTCCTGCTCAAAAGACCGAGTCTGACAGTCCAGCTTTTCTTGAGGTATGCCAGAGCCGACACTAGAATTGAAATTTTGAATCTCTTTGGCTTGTTGGTGCTTAAGTCGAGTTAGCCTTTCTTCTTGTAAAGCGGTAAATATTTCTGCAATATTCGGTAAGGTTTGGAGGAGTAATTTCAACCCTAACTTTAACTCCATTACTGCCTTCTTTATTGATTAAATAATCTTTCGGACTACTGTTAAATAGCCTCTCTATACAACACGGAGCGCAGTTTGGGTAAAGCAAGCTTCGCACTCTCAAACCGTCTGTATTCTATATTACAAAAAATCAATAAGTTGCTGCAGCCTGATGGGGAACTAGTCAATCAGCATAAGCACTCTGGAGATCGGTAAGTTTTAATACTCTCATCTGGAAGACAGACACTGAATCAGTTGGTGTATTTCCTCAGTTGTAATCGCAGGCGGCAAAGTCTCCAGCCAAAGGTTGATTCTGCCTTGCCTAGGAGTGGATAACCTGACGGATATTGCAACCCTTTATAGAGTTCAGCCAGAAGCAAGGAAAAAGAACGTTATGCCAACTGAGGAACAGCTACAACCGCCGCAACATCAGGAGCAACAACCTGGTAGCGAAGAGGAAATGACGCCGAAACCCAAGTTTGACGACTCTGCGCATAAGGGTAGTGACAAACTCCTAGGGAAAGTAGCAATTATTACGGGGGGTGATAGCGGTATTGGTCGTGCCGTGGCGATCGCCTTTGCTAAAGAAGGAGCTGATGTGGCAGTCATGTACTTAAACGAACATGAAGATGCCGAAAAGACGCAACAGCTAGTTAAGGAACTAGGACGCGACTGCTTAACTATTGCTGGCGATATTGGTGATGAATCCTTCTGCAAACAGGCTATACAGCAGGTCATTGATAAATTCGGGCATCTGGATATTCTGGTCAACAATGCCGCCGAACAGCATCCTCAAGAGAGTATTGAGGACATTAGCGCCGAACAGCTAGAACGCACCTTCCGCACCAACATCTTTTCGATGTTTTATCTAACCAAGGCAGCGCTGCCTCACCTCAAAGAGGGAAGTGCAATTATCAATACCACCTCGGTAACAGCGTACCAAGGCAGCCCAGAACTGCTCGATTACTCCTCCACCAAGGGAGCGATCGTTGCCTTTACTCGCTCCTTGTCAAAGAGCTTGGTTGAAAAGGGAATTCGCGTTAATGGCGTGGCTCCCGGCCCTATTTGGACGCCGCTGATTCCCTCTACCTTCCCTGAAGAGAAAGTCGCGAAATTTGGCAAGCAAGTACCCATGCAGCGAGCAGGTCAACCAGAAGAAGTAGCCTCCTGCTATGTGTTTTTGGCATCAAACGACGCCTCCTATATGGCAGGTCAGATTTTGCATCCCAACGGTGGTACGGTCATTAACGGCTAATACCAAAGAAAACTGTTACAGCAGTTTTCTACTCAATGAAGTCCGGTTGGTAGGGGCGCACGGCTGTGCGCCCTTATACAGGGTGTATCTCATCAAGATGTAAGTTGCTGTAATTCCCTCTGCCGTGATCAGGAGAAGATTAGCGCTCTAAGGAGAATTACTTTATGCCTTATCAACAACTTGAAGACTTACCAGATTCCGTAAAAGAACACCTACCCAAGCACGCTCAAGAAATTTTCCGGGCAGCCTTTAATAATGCCTTAGAAGAGTACAGTGAGGAAGAACGTGCTTTTCGTGTTGCCTGGAGTGCGGTAAAACGCGACTACGAAAAAGGCGAAGACGGTAACTGGCATAAAAAAGCCGAATAACTATCAAAACGTCGTTGCGCCTTCAACTCCCCATCCCTAGGGGCTAACTCGCTAGCACTTTTTTCCGATGCACCTGAACGCGCTTATCAGGTTTTTGCTTCTTAACCCAAGACAGGAACTTTTGCATCTGAGGTTCTTCCCTTAACTTTTCTAGAGTGTTGAGTTCCTGAGCCAAACGTTTGTTGTCAAACAGATTGTGTATCTGTCGATGGCAGGGGGAGCAGATATTGGCGGTTGGTCCCGCCTCTGCCTTTTTCTGTTTAACTCTCTGTCTGGGAATCAGATGATGGACTGTTAGACGATAGACTTCTCGTCCACACAATTCGCAGTTCATAGCAAAAAGCGATTAGTGTTTAATATTTTTACTTGTAGCACAGTTGTAGTGTAGTTGAGAGAAGTGGGTTGATTCCTGTAGGAGTAACTGTATTGGTGCAAAATCTGAGTTGAACACACGAGCTACAGATGAACTAATGCGTTATCTAGCATTAGCGAGTGACTACGACGGGACACTTGCTACAAAAGCTCAGGTCAATGAAGAAACCCTAGCAGCGCTTGAGCGTTTGCGGGAGAGCGATCGCAAATTTATCCTAGTGACAGGACGACAGATGGACGAACTTGTCCAAGTTTTCCCACAGGTGAATCTGTGCGATCGCGTTGTTGCTGAAAATGGAGCCTTGCTCTACGATCCGACAACAGGTGAAGAGAAACTCTTGGGAGAGCCACCCTCAGAGGAGTTTGTTAAGGCACTGCGCGATCGCGGCGTTGAACCCCTGTCTGTAGGACGGGTAATTGTCGCCACCTGGCAGCCTCACGAGAAGGCGGTTTTAGAAGTAATCCGTGACTTGGGACTGGAACGGCAAGCGATTTTGAACAAAGATGCCGTCATGGTGCTTCCCGCAGGTGTGAATAAAGCTGTCGGACTCAGTGTAGCTTTGAAAGAATTAGGGGTATCACCGCAGAATACGGTTGCGGTTGGGGATGCGGAGAATGACTATGACTTACTGAAGTTGTGTGGTTGTGCGATCGCTGTAGCAAATGCTCTTCCCATGCTCAAAGAAGCGGCTGATTTCGTTACAAAAGGCGATCGGGGTGCTGGAGTCGTTGAACTCATTGACAAGTTAATTGCTTCCGATTTGGCAGAACTCGGTAAATAAGATTCCCTCCCTCAATAAGCTTTGCCCTTAGGTGGTGAAGCCCATAAAGTAGTTAGCATTACTGATTTGAGAAACACCGACAATCGCCTGATGGATATTGAGGCTCAAGATACGAAAGCGGAGAAGACAAGGCTGAGGGAGGCACTCGCTGCCTACGCGGGTAACACCAAGCATGAGGCAGTAGCTGTAGCCATTGAGAAACTTGTACAGCTAAACCCAACAGCAGCACCGACTCGCAGTGAAGCGCTAATGGATGGGCAATGGCTATTGATTAGTGCCCCCAACTTTCCCAATGGAGAACAGCGAGCTGATGGAAAGTATGTTTATACCCTTGGTCGGCTTGCCTTTAATATGTTTCAACCGACTAGCTTGAAGATTGTAATTGATCGGGTACTGCAACCTGTAGTTCCTGTAGGCAAAGGTCAACAACGGACTTACGACATTATTGTTGAATTCACTACAGTAGACGAGAATACTCCGACGCTACAAGGCATTGTTCACAACTTTGGGGTTTGCGAACCTACTGATGACAACGTCCTGCAAGTACAGTTCACAGGGGGAGATCTGGCACCGAAGGAGCAAAATGAGATGGAAGCGTGGAAAGGGATATTTAGGGAGCAGTCCAAACCTTCAAGAACAAGTCTAAAGGAAAGGCTGATAAACAGCGTCTTGAGGATGATGTTCGGGATTGTTCCACCACAAGGAATGGATCATCAAACAGGGAGAGTTTCCTTCAAAATGCAAAAGTCTCCTAAGGGTAAACTTGAACTGCTTTATCTCGATGAAGAATTGCGCATCACACGAGGAAATCGCGGTACGGTTTTGGTGTGTGAGCGGCTTTTGGGGTAGGTTCAGTAGTGTGATCGCCAAGCTGTAAATGGGCACAATGGCTAATGCGGCGATCGTACTACTCTTGAAAACGCTATGTAAACGGCATTGCCAGAGGCGATATAGGTTTTCCAGCACAGCTCTACCCAGAGAGGCTCCCAGACGAAAGCTTGTCTAGTTTATCCCCTCAGTACAATCAGACTGTACTTTGTGGTCAATTTCAGCGGTGCTTGGTTTTCTAATCGTTCTGCTGTCGTCTGTCTTTTTCTGTTTCCAAAATGTAATCGTCAGGGTTCTCTTCAACGAACACACGATTCTAGGAGTATTCCAGACTGGCGGTTTTGTGACACCTACTTTGCAGAACTCCTTCCTATTGATGTTCATGCGGATGCTGTTAGTCGTCCCGTTGATGGCATTCCTGGCACCGAAGCTCTACCCTCCAACCTGGAAAGACATTGGACAGTTACGGAATTTAGAACAGCGCCCGCTCCTGCTGCAATCGGTTGGATGCGGATTGCTTATGTTTCTCTACCTGGCGCTGCTCTATATTTCCATCGGGCTAATTCCTACGGGCATTGCTATGACTCTCTTCTTTACCTATCCTGTTTTCACAGCACTATTTTCTTGGCGGCTGTTTGGAAGTCGCCCTACTCTGTTTCGTTGGAGTGTGATGGGGTTGGTATTACTGGGCAGTTCCCTGACGCTGCCTCATTCCCATACGACGACGGATAGCCAAAGCTGGATTGGTTTCATCACTGGCATTACTTCCGGAATTGTGTATGCCCTCTATACTGTCATTGCACAAAAGAGTTTTGAAACGCTGCATCCCGTTCCCTTTACCTGGATTAGTTTTGCGATCGCGTTAGTGTTATCAGCAGCTAGTCTCCTGATCTGGAACGTGCATGATACTCAACTTGCCTGGACTCCCCTCTGGATTGGAGGTTTGCTGTCTGCGATCGTTACCTTTGCCGGACACCTGATGAACAACTTCGGGATTCGCCTCATCGGTGCCACGTCTGCCTCGATGATTGGTGCCAGCAATCCAGCACTCACAGTTATCCTGGCTTGGTTAACGATTCAGGAAACGCTCAAGGGTTTGCAACTTGTTGGAGTCGTTATCGTGACGCTGAGTGTTGCGTTGCTGAGTCGGACACGGTGAGTTCAGGAAATGCTAGTGGTATCAATTCTCCCTGACTCATCTCGTATTTAAGGGAGTAATCATTTCCCCTAGGCTGAGAAAAAACCGTCAAGCTATTAGCGTTCACATTTATTACCCAATATTCGCTGATTACCACTGCCGCATAAATCTGTTGAGCATTTGGCTAGCGTGGTCATCGAGCGATCGCTCCTCTTTACCTGACGTAACAATATCTTAGTGCGATCGCGCTTCAAATCAGCCACATCAGAATGGACTCTAATTCTTACCTCTGAGTACTACCCGGTTCATGGTATTTAACTAAGAATTGTCTCTAGTCTGCTTTAAGATATGCATTCTAAAGAGTCATCTCTACCAAAAGAGGTAAGACTAAAAAGCGTTTGAGTTAAGAAGGTCTGTAAATAGCTCAAGAGTGCGAAACCACAAACCAACTCAGGGTAGAAGAGTAAAAAGCTCTAGTAGAGTACTTTATAAGAGATATCACAGATAACTTACATCTTTAGCTAAAAAGCACATCAACTTAAGGTATATCTATGTCATTGAAATTAAATGTTCCAACCCTTGTCGATGCAAAAGAAGCACAAAAGCTTACTGAGGCTA
>JALYGX010000403.1 GCA_030776905.1 Cyanobacteriota bacterium
CCCTACTACTTTGAGAGGTCAACGGTACTAACTAAGCGTTTATACTTAGTACCGAAACCTAACTGAACTCAGCAGCTATCCGCTTAGGCGATCGCTTGCGAGAAACAGGCAACTTCCGCACGATAGAATATGTTCAGAACTTCAATGCACGGCTCACAGACGCTGATCGGGAGGGAGAATTGGTGGTTAAGCCCGTTGAACAATTACACCCTAATGAGCGTCTCTTGGATCGGCAGTATACATCTTAAGTAAAGTCGTTGAGTGAATTGATACCTTTCATCGAGAGGAGATAGAGGCACGCATGGGCAAGGTAGTCGGCATTGACCTAGGTACAACAAACTCCGTGGTGGCTGTCATGGAGGGTGGCAAGCCGGTTGTAATTGCCAATGCGGAAGGAATGCGGACAACCCCTTCGGTAGTTGGCTTTAGTAAGGATGGAGAACGCTTAGTCGGACAAATGGCACGTCGCCAAGGCGTGCTTAATCCCCAGAATACTTTTTATGGGGTCAAGCGGTTCATCGGGCGCAAGTATGCCGAACTCAGTGCAGATTCCAAGCGCGTTGCTTACACCATTCGCCGCGATGATACTGGCAATATAAAAATTAAGTGCCCGCGTTTGCAGAAGGACTTTGCGCCGGAAGAAATATCGGCAATGGTAATGCGGAAGTTAGCCGATGAGGCAAGTCGCTACTTGGGACAACCCGTAACGGGTGCGGTGATTACAGTTCCGGCTTATTTTAATGATTCGCAGCGGCAGGCGACACGGGATGCAGGGCGAATTGCTGGGTTGGAAGTTTTGCGGATTCTTAATGAACCAACGGCAGCATCTTTAGCCTATGGCATGGATCGGCAAGACAGCGAGACGATTTTGGTCTTTGACTTAGGGGGGGGTACGTTTGATGTCTCCATCCTGGAAGTTGGGGATGGAGTATTTGAGGTCAAGGCAACCAGTGGGGATACCCAGCTAGGGGGCAATGATTTTGATAGGAAAATTGTTGATTGGTTGGCAGAGCAGTTTTTGGAAACAGAAGGAGTCGATCTCAGACGCGATCGCCAAGCCTTACAACGCCTTTACGAAGCCGCAGAAAAAGCTAAAATTGAGCTGTCTGGGGTAAGCGTCACTGATATCAATTTACCGTTCATCACGGCGACAGAGGATGGGCCAAAGCATCTAGAGACACGGCTCACTCGACCCCAGTTTGAGGATTTGTGTGCCGATCTCATTAGCCGCTTGCGCCGACCCCTAAAACGAGCGTTGTCCGATGCAGGCTTGAGTCCGGTTCAAATTGACGAAGTGGTGCTGGTGGGTGGCTCTACACGTATCCCACTGGTACAACAACTAGTGCGAAGCTTGATTGACAAAGAACCGAATCAGAATGTTAATCCCGATGAAGTGGTGGCAGTGGGAGCCGCTATTCAGGCAGGCATTCTGACTAGTGAGGTTAAGGATGTCCTGTTGTTGGATGTGACGCCACTGTCGCTAGGGTTGGAAACGATTGGTGGGGTCATGAAAAAGCTCATCCCCCGCAACACCACAATTCCAGTCCGACGCTCCGATATCTTCTCGACGGCTGAAAATAATCAGACTTTAGTGGAAGTTCACGTCCTCCAAGGCGAACGGGAAATGGCAGCGGATAACAAGTCTCTGGGTCGGTTTAAGCTGACGGGTATTCCCCCAGCACCACGGGGTGTGCCCCAAGTGCAGGTCGCTTTTGATATCGATGCTAATGGGATTTTGCAAGTTACGGCGTTAGATAAAACGACAGGTCGAGAACAGACGGTTACGATTCAAGGAGCTTCTACGCTGAGTGAATCGGAAGTGAATGAGATGATTCGTGAGGCAGAGAAATTTGCTTCGGTTGACCGCCAACGGCGCGAACGGGTAGAGAAGCGCAACCGCGCCCAGACTTTAACGAATGATGCGGAACGGCAACTCAAAGAGGTGGCGCTAGATTTCGGTTCGCAGTTCGGTGGGATGCATCGCCGTCGGATTGAAGCGTTGGTTCAGGAACTGCGTCAAGCGCTCAACCGTGACGATGAGCGTGCCATTGACCGGGCACAATCCGATCTTCAAGATGCCGTCTATGAGCTGAAACGAGAGGTGCGCCTGCAATACTCTGACGACGAGGAGGATGACTTTTTTGGCTCAATTCGTCGTACCTTTACAGGAGATGGTGAACGCGATCGCGATCGTAACGATCGCCGCGAGCCTTACAGTAGCGATTCCTATAGCCGCGAGCCTTACAGCCGCGATTCCTATAGCCGCGATTCCTATAGCCGCGACTCCTACAGGCGCGAGGAGCGCCGAGACTCCTATGGTCGTGATTCCTACGGCGTGGGAAGTGGTCGCCCGTCGCGGGATCGACCGCGCAATGCTCCACTTCAAAATGATTGGGATGATGACGACGATGATTGGTTCTAATTAGTCCTTTGTCATTAGTCATTAGTTCTTGAGCAATGACCAATGACCAATGACCAATAACCAATAACCAATACCAATGACTAATTTCTAATATCTATGGAAAACTTTCGGGATTACTACGAGATTTTGGGTGTACCAACAGATGCATCCAACGACGAAATTAAAAAGGTTTTTCGGCGACTTGCTCGGCAGTATCACCCCGATCTGAATCCGGGAGACAAAGCAGCAGAGGAAAAGTTTAAGAATATTGGGGAGGCTTATGAGGTTCTCTCTGACCCAAACAAGCGATCGCAATACGACCAAGTCAGTAGGTTTTTAAAGAAAAAAGGGTTTACTAAGAAACCCCCCAAAGCCTCAACGTTTAGAACGAATGAGCGCAACGGTACAGGTCGTACTTCTACCCAGGAAGCTGATTTCACCCAGTTTGGGGACTTCAACAGTTTTGTTGATCAACTACTGAACCGTCCTACCTCAGTTAGGACGACTGCAACAACTTCCGAACGTTCGGGTGTCCGGGTTAATACCTCTGATGCCTTCCGACCAGGGACTACAAGAACTTACACCACCGTTAGTTCTCGCCCCAACCGTAAAGATGTCGAGGCGCGACTGACACTGCCTTTGGAGAAAGCTTATGTTGGAGGGCGGGAGCGGATTCGCCTTGAAGATGGACGTTCCTTGGAAATTGATATGCCTCCGGGTATGGTCACGGGTCAACGGGTGCGCCTAAAAGGTCAGGGCATTGAAGGCGGCAATTTATATTTAAAAATTACAGTGGCCCCTCATCCATTTTTTAAGCTGGAAGGGTCAGATGTTTTCTGCCAAGTTCCGGTGACACCGAGCGAAGCCGTGCTGGGAGGAGCAGTAGAAGTGCCGACTTTGGATGGCAGAGTGAAAATGAATGTTCCGAGTGGAGTGAGGTCGGGTCAACGATTGCGGCTTGCAGGTAAGGGCTACCCAGGTGCTAATGGTGTTCGAGGCGATCAATTAGTCGAGATTCAAATCGTTGTTCCGAGAGACCCTAGTCCCCAAGCACGGGAACTGTATGAAAAGCTGCGGCAGATTGAGAATTTTAATCCCCGTCAGGATTTGGCAGTTTAACTTACATTTCACTGTGGACTAGAGCTATAACAGGTCTGGGTTTTCTCCCATCTCTCTTAACCGGGCAGCTAAACGCTCGGCTCGTTGGCGTTGAGTTTCGGCTTGCTGTTGAGCAGCTTCCTCCGGTAACGGGACGAGATTACCTCCACATTTAGTTTTCTGGCTAGAGTCGAGCCGCAACTGGAGTTCCGCCTCTACATTATGTAAGTTAGATGTGGAATAGCTTACCAAGGCGATCGCTCTTTTCATTTTTCCCAGCCCTTAGCCCTTCCCCTGCTTACCAAGGATTACCAACTAGGGTGAAAGCACTCCAGAAGTAAGGATGAGTTAGGTCTTTGTTTGCTAGTTTGGCTAACTCTGGCGGTAAGGGAATACGGCTATGGCTTGTGATCAGATTTCCCCCCTGCAACCGCACCTCACCTTTGATCATTGCCAACTGAGCTTGCCGCAGCGCCTCTGCTTTGATGGGAGCTTGCTTTAATCGCTCGTAGAATTGAGTCATTAATGCCAGCGTTCCTTCATCGCTGACGTACCAAAGACTGCCCATCGCTGACTTCACCCCAGTCTGCACCGCCAATCCAGTAAAGCCTAACTCTACGGAGTCGTCCCCTAGGGCACTGCGACAGGCACTTAAGATCAACAGTTCTACGGGTGGGTTACTCCATCCTAGTTGACGCAACTGTTCGAGTGGCAGCTTAGTGTTCCATAACTGGATGTAGGAGTTACTAGGCTTACCCGGTTGAAAATCAGCATGGGTTGCTAGATGGATAATCCTATAGGGCTGTGAAGACCGGGCAGATTTGAGATTAGATAGGGTAAAGGCGTCGTTCAGGAAGGATTTTCCCCGCCACAAGTGACTTACAATCGCAGACAATTCTACTGGCACGGCGGGTAAGGGGTTTTGGTTTGTGAATTGTGCTGCTCCCATCGCTAAGACAGAGGAGTTCTTCAGATTAAAGTAGCGAGTATCGGTAAGGCTGAGGCTGGGCATTAAGCCTACACTGTAGCGTTCTACGATAAATCCTTTGCCATCATGTAACGCAGCTAAGGGAATAGAGCGCAAACTGCTGTCCATGATGAACACAAGGTTGTTGATTTGTTGTGCCTGTAAATTCTCCTCAATTGGGGCAACTAGCCACTGATATACCTTCTGGGCGGAAGCTAGGTAGCCACGGCGGTTACGGGATTCGGTAATCCTGCGCCGGAGTGTCATGACTTCAGCTTTGACTTTTGAGCAAGCCGCTCCTTCAACCCGTTGGACAATCCGTTGACCCCCAGAGGTAACTAGCAACAGTTGCAGTTGCCCATTATCACTATCTGAGTGTTTGAGCTGGGAAACAACTGGTTCCTCAGTCGCCGTCAACCCAGAAGAATTGAATGCTCCGAGGTTTTGTCGTTGCTGTAAGGAAGGCTTTTTTACAGATTTGACTGAGCTTACTGAACTCGCTGAGGTAGCGCTTGTGGACGTACAGACGGCATAGACGAGAGCGGGTTTAGTGCCAGTCGCTTGTTCGATTTGGCGCAGCTTAGTCTGAGCTTGTGCCAAAGTGAGGATGGGAGGGGTATCCCTGATGTCCAAATACCTTTTAAATGCGTCGGTGAAGTTTTGCTCTAGTTGAGCCATCAGTTGAGATGCGGGGGTTTCTATTTCCAGCACGGAGGAGGGATTTTCCAAAGCTGGCAAGGCAAAACTTTGTTGGGGTGGTCGGGTTAAATCAATCGGATTGATAGATCTGTCAATAACAACAGGTGGGTCAATAACAACAGGTGGGTCAATAATTGCAGGTGGGTCAATAATTGCAGGAGGTGGCTCAACGCTAATAATCTGAATTTTGCCATCCCCAAAGCCCACGGTGTCAGTGAAGGAAAACGAGCTTCCCTGAGGAATAGTGAAATTGCCGCTGGTGATGACACCTTTGGTGCCGTTGATAGTACTATCTCCGACACTAAAAGGAATTAAAGGCTCTAATATGCCCCCACCATGTTGAATAGTGATGTCGCCACCGCCCAAGCCGCCAGCCGTGGAGATGCTGGTCGGGTCGTTGTTGCGATTAAAAGTATCTGTAGCTTGGAAAAAGCGATCGCTCGTAACGCTGACATTACCACCTTTACCATTACTGCCGCCTTGGGCGTTGATGTAGCTCACCTGGATATCACCAACCGAGTTGAGGGCGACATTACCGCCATTACTCACAGTAGAACTGGAGTTGAGTATCCCAGTGGTGATGCTCTCTGTGGAAGCAAGGAAAATATCGCCACCATTGGTCCCGATATCGCCTGTGGCAATCCTGCCGTCAGCCTGCATAGTGACAGTACCGTTAGCCGTAACACTGCCGTTGAAGTTAATACCGCCACCCCCCAAACCGTTGTTTTCTACGAGGACATTGCCAGCGACGAGATTACCTAGGGTAATGTCGCCACTAGCATTGATGGTCAAGCCCTCCCCTGTACTAAGAGTTACCGTAGTATTGCCGATGCCAGAGTTAAGGGTCACGTCAGGGGCAACCGTAATAACTGCACTGCCAGGGTCGCGAAAGGCGTCTATCACCCCATTAGCAAGCGTTTCGTTGGCAATCAGGCTCAAGTTGCCATTATCCGTCGTGATCTCAGCATTAATAAGAAGACTGCGCCCTGCTTGTAGCGTCAGTGTGCCTCCCTTGCCACCAGCCGTCGTAATGATTGGCTGATCTACTGTGATGTCATTGTTCGCCCGCAATACGACATCTGTTCCCGTGTTGGCAATGTTGGTAAGAGTGCTGGCATCTACGCCTATGGCTTGCGAGGGATTATTGCCAAAACTAAAATCTGGACCCGAAAACAAATAGGCAGCACCAGCATCTATTGCCCCTCCTGAGTCTTCACGATTGGCACCAATCAGAACGTTCGTGCCCACCCCAGCTACCGAATTGCCGAATCGATCATTCACGGCGGGGTTGGGCTTGGTGTAAGTTTGCAACAAGGCTCCATTACTACTATTAAACAAATAAGCCGCGCCCGCACTTGCTACCCCGCCTGGGCTAGCACCAAGGGCACCAATGAATGCGTTTGTCCCCACTCCCGCCACCGATATACCAAATTGGCTATCGACGGAGGGGTTAGGGTTGTTGAAGGTTTGCAGAAGTGCTCCTGTAGTACTACTAAACAAATAGGCAGAACCTGCATTTGTTACGCCTGCGGGGTCGTCTCCCGGAGCACCAATGAGTGCGTTTGACCCTACTCCAGCGACTGCACTCCCGAATTCATCGTTTGCTGTGGGGTTGGGCTTATTAAAGGTGAAGAGCAACGCTCCCGTTGTACTATCAAACAAATAGGCAGAACCTGCATTTGTTACTCCTGCGGGGTCGTCTCTAGGAGCACCTATGAGTACGTTTGACCCTACCCCAGCCACCGAATAGCCAAAGCGGTCACCTTGTGAGGGATTAGGGTTGTTAAAGGTTTGCAACAGGACACCCGTACTGCTATCAAACAAATAAGCCGCCCCAACATCAACTACTCCACCGCCACCAGTATCCTCAAAAGCTGAAAGAGCACCAACGAGGGCATTTCCCCCTACCCCAGCTACCGAATGCCCAAATCGCTCAAACGTTCTGGGGTTAGGTTTATTCAAGGTTTGTAGCAACGCTCCAGTGGTGCCACTAAACAAATAGGCAGAACCCGCATCCGTTATTCCACCGGGGTCGTCAAAAGGCGCACCAATAAGGACGTTATTCCCCACCCCAGCCACCGACCAGCCGAATTGGTCGGTGGCTTGGGGGGAAGGATTATTAAAGGTGAAGAGCAGCGCTCCCGTAGTACCACTAAACAAATAGGCGGAACCCGCATCCGTTACTCCTCCAGGGTCATCAAAAAGTGCCCCAATCAAAATGTTGTCACCAACCCCTGCCACCGAAAAGCCAAAGCGGTCATCTGTTGCGGGGGTAGGTTTGAGGAACTGCGCTAAAGGAGAGTTGGCATCGGTGATAGTGATATCTTTCGGATCGAGCAGTAACGTGCCTGGGTTACCATTCGACGCTCCTGCATCTACCAACCCTGTAAAAACCAGCAACTCTTTACCGGATACCTCAACCGATCCGCCATTTCCGGCTGAGGCTCCGCCACGAGTGCTGATGCTACCGTAGAAGCCAGTAAGTTGATTAGCCCAAACAATCACCTGACCCCCATCACCCTGGTTGAGAGCATCAGCCCTAATCACCGAGTCATCACTGACAAGGGTTTGGGAGGCATTCGGCACTGTCCCTTGCCCCTGGTAGTCACCGCCAATCCTCACCGTACCGCCGCCCCCGGCTCCAGAAGCATTAATGTTGGCACCTAATAGCCCAACTTTTTCGCCTAAGACATTCACACTGCCACCTTTGTGCATAGCGGCAGGATTAGAGGCATCAAGGCTGCCGGAGGCAATCGTTGTACCTGTGGAGGTGGAGATATTTATGCCAGAATTTTTATGCTGTACTGTGCCATCTGAGGAGATACTCAAGCCTGTCTCTACCCTACCCTCGACTCCCGTCAGCAAAGTCGGTAAATCTAGAGCCGTAATCGGTAACGGCTGTCCCGTACTGTCACGCGGCGGTTCAATCTCTAAACTGAGCAACTGCCCTGCTTGACTAATCTTAACCACCTGCTCACTTGGCATAGCCGCGATGGTTATAGTCCCCGACGGTGCTTTCAGTTGTCCCGTGTTGATGACACTACCACCGAGTAATGTTAAGTTCTGGCTAGGCTGGACGGCTAGATTTCCAGCATTGATAATCGCCCCAGGTTGTGAAGCATCAAAGGCAAATAGACTGGGAGTGCCGATTAAGGTCTGGTAGTTATTGTCCGCGATCGCATTGAACCATTGATTTCCCCCAAAACCAATGCTGCTAGCTGTAGTCGCCGTGAAGTCAGCCGGGACGTTCAATCTAGCACCAGTGCCAAAGATTATCCCAGCCGGGTTGATCAAGAATAAGTTTGACTTCCCCCCTACGACTTGAATCAGTCCATTAATAATCGACGGGTCTCCCCCCGTAACACGCCCCAAGATATTGTGAATAGAAGGATTGGACAAAAAGTTGGCAATCTGAGCTTCAGAAAGTCCAAATTGCTGGAAACTCTGGAACAAGTTTGCCCCATCTCCAGAGCGGGAACCACCACTGATATTGAAGCGGTTACCGTCAGAGGTGACAACTGTGCCTGTGCCATCAGTGGCTGGGGTTATGGGTTGAGCGAGTGCTGAGGGAGTAACATGAAGCGAGAGTGTTGCGGCTCCAAGGTAGGTGGTTATCCCAATCGGAATTTCCTTCAAGAGAGAAACAATCAACGATAACCCCGACTCGCGAGATCGAGCATATTTCATGATTAGATAACCTCTTTAGCCTCAACTAGACAGCCTCTATCAAATTTAAGCTGTCTTTCCTCTCTAAGTACCTAACAGCGATCGCCTTAATCCAGGAATCCTCAAGACATGGCAAGCCTGGGTGGACGAGAAAGAGGTAGTAATTCGGGGACAACAGTCGGAGTGTACCCAGTTTGGAAAGGTTCGCTTGCAGGGAGAAGACGAAAAGCAAAGAGTCTAGTAAGGGTGGGTTTAACCAAGTTGTTTGGGTTCAGCCTAAGATATCAGTAAACCCGCCCTACAACTCCCCTCTAGTCCAAAGCTTGAGCAAGGTCATCAATCAAATCATCTACGTGTTCGAGACCAACGGACATCCGCAGGAGATTATCAGGTGTCTTTGTTTCTTGCCCTTCGATTGAGGCTCGGTGTTCGATTAAACTTTCTACACCCCCTAAGCTGGTTGCCCGCGTGAAAATTTTCACCTTCCCAGCTACGGCAAAAGCCATCTCCTGTCCCCCTTTCACCTGAAACGAAAGCATTCCTCCAAAGAGCTGCATCTGAGAAGTGGCAATTTCATGTCCGGGATGCTGTTTGAGTCCCGGATAATAAACTGTCTCGACTTTCGGGTGTTCGCTTAAAAACGTTGCCACCTTCAACGCATTTTCTGAGTGTGCCCTCATGCGGTAGGGTAATGTCTGAATACCCCGAAGTACCAGCCAACTGTCGAAGGGCGAAGCCACGGCACCGCCTGCTTTGTGGATTTGTTGCACTCTCTTGAAGAAGTCATCTTCAATTTTGCTAATGGCTACCCCTCCTAAGACATCACTATGTCCACCTAAGTATTTGGTAGTGGAATGGATAACCACGTCGGCACCACTTTTCAAAGGACTTTGACCGATGGGTGTTGCCCAAGTGTTATCGCATACGCACAGGGCATTGCCTTGATGAGCAATAGATGAAATCTTGCCAATATCAACTATCTTGAGCATGGGGTTAGAGGGAGTTTCTACCCAAATCAATTTGGTATTGGGTTGAAGAGCTTGGCTGACTTCGATGGGATTAGTCATATCCACAAAAGTGACTTCTAAACCCCACTGGATAAAGATATCTCGCAGTAGAGAGGAGATGCCAGAGTAGGCATCTAATGGCGCAATAACATGGGTTCCAGGCGAAAGCGCTTGGAATATGCCCATCGTCGCCGCCGAACCAGAAGAAAATGCAGCAGCTGCGGCTCCCCCTTCTAACTCGGACAAGCATTTCTCTAAAGCTGCCCGATTTGGGTTGTTATCGCGGATGTAGCTGTAGCCCTGAGGATAGCTGCCATCTGCCTCACGTTCAAAGGTAGTAGATAGATAAATCGGTGGTGCTACTGCTCCTGTGGCTGGATCGATGTGATGCCCTGCATGGACAGCTAGTGTCTCAATCTTCATAATCAAACAATGCCCCCTGATTTATAGTCTCGCTGAATTCTACCTCTGGTAGCTTTAATGCTGTGTGTAGGGAGGTGGCACAATACCTAAGATGATGTCCTGCCAGCAACAAAAACTACCTAAGCGTCTAACTTCCCTCGATGTATTTCGAGGAATCACCATTACTGGCATGATTCTTGTCAATATGGCAGGAGTCGCTGACCAAGTGTATCCCCCTCTGCTTCATGCTGACTGGAATGGTTGCACCCCGACGGATTTAGTTTTTCCCTTCTTTCTGTTCATTATCGGTGTAGCGATCGCTTTTTCCTTTTCAAAATATAAGGAAAACAAGTCAACCCTAGGACTTGGGCATACCGTACCCTTAGGGCGCATTCTCCGTCGTAGCGCCATCTTATTTGCCCTTGGTTTGCTCCTGAATGGCTTTTGGAATTACGACTGGAGTACTATCCGCCTCATGGGCGTGTTGCAGCGCATCAGTTTGGCTTATCTGCTGGCGACTCTAGTTGTTCTCAAGTTGCCACGAAAGGCGCAATGGGCGATCGCATTACTATTGCTACTTGGCTATTGGCTTGCCATGTCTTTTATTCCAGTTCCAGGTTATGGAGTGGGAAACTTATCGCGAGACGGTAATTTAGGAGCTTATCTTGATCGCCTAATTATCGGGACAGCACACCTGTATAAGGGAGATAACTTTAACTCAATGGGAGATCCAGAGGGTTTGTTTAGCACTCTCCCGGCGGTAGTCAGTGTTTTGCTGGGTTACTTTACTGGAGACTGGTTACGCAAACAGCCCGTCAACTCGCGCACCAGCATGGATTTAGTATTGGTTGGACTGAGCTGTTTGGTTATTGGGGAAGTTTGGGGGTTTTGGTTTCCTATTAATAAAAAGCTGTGGACGAGTTCTTACGTTGTCTTTACAGCAGGTTGGGCATTACTTTTATTAGCCGCTTGTTATGAATTAATTGAAGTACGCGCCTTACGGCGTTGGGGAAAGCCGTTTGAGATTATGGGATTGAACGCTATCTTCGCCTTCGTTGCTTCAGTTTTGATGATTAAAATCTTGGTCAAAACTCATATTGGCACTGGCGAAAAAGCTCCCACCACCTACACTTGGATTTACCAACACGTTTTCCTGCCTTGGGCAGGTGCGATGAACGGTTCTTTATTCTTCGCTATGGTGACGGTATTGTTTTGGTGGGTAGTTCTCTACGGGATGTATCGACAGCGCTGGTTTTTCAAAATTTAATGACCTAGGAATCCTAGGCTGGGAGTTCCTAACATTTTGCACTAGCTTCTTCACAAGCACCAATACTCACCCAGCTACTGGAACCATCCGCCCAGTGTTCTTTTTTCCAAATTGGGGCGTTGTGCTTCAAGGTGTCGATCGCATATTTGCACGCTTCAAATGCTTCCGACCGATGGGGACACCCAACCGCTACCAACACGCTAATCTCCCCAATCGCTAAGCGCCCTACGCGGTGATGGATGGCGACTCGATTGACATCCGGCCATCTGTGACGAATCTGTGCCGCGATTGAGGTAAATACCTGCACTGCCATTGGTTCATACGCCTGATACTCCAGTGCCACTACTGGCTTGCCATCGGTTTGATTGCGTACTGTGCCACTCATGACCACGACGGCACCGTTGGCTGGGTCATCTGCGATCGCATAAATTTCTGCTAATGATAAGGGGGCAAAGCTAATTGAAAAGCTATCGGTTGCCTGTGGTTTTGTTGGAGGACAGAGCGACACTATTAATTCTGAATTCATGGCAGTTTCCCTAGGTCTTTATTAAGAACTTTAAAGTTAATTGAGTTTAAGCCAATGCCAACTAGGTTAGCCCTGAAAATCAACACATATTCTTCATGTAAAACCTATTATTTTACATTTAAATACGAGTAAAATGGGTAATATTAAAGGAATATTTTAGAATGAAAGTGGTCGTGTCAGATAGGGAAACATCAAGGCTTGAGGCTCTTGGCGAGCACAAGATTCTTGACACGCCTCAAGAAGAAGCATTTGATCATTGCACGAGTTTAGCGGCACAAATTTGTGAAACACCCATAGCCCTAATCGCGCTAATCGATGAGAATCGGCAATGGTTGAAGTCAAAATTTGATTTAACAGAAACGGAAACTGCCCGTAAAGTAGCGTTATGGGCGCAGACCATTCTGACGAATGAAGTAGTTGTTGTTCGAGATACTTTGGCTGACGAACAATTTGCTACTAACCCTTTAGTAACCTCCGCTCCTGCGATACGTTTTTTTGCAGCCGTCCCGCTGATATCGGATCGAGGAGATAGCCTAGGGACGCTGTGCGTAATTGACTACGAACCACGGGAACTCAATCCCAATCAGTTAGAGGCATTGCAATCCTTAAGTCGCGTAGTCATTACCCAACTTGAGTTACAACGAAATTTGGCGAATGTAACAGCGCAGGCGAGGCAAGAGAACCAGCAGTTAGAGCATCAGCTACAACACAGACAGCTAGAACTTCTCGATTTCCTGGAAAAGGGTGCGAGTGGTCTGCATTGTATAGATGCAGATGGATTTATCCTGTGGGCGAATAAAGCTGAACTAGAGCTTCTCGGCTACCCACGGGAAGAGTATGTCGGTCAGCATATCACCAACTTCCACGCTGATCGAGAGGTCATTAACGATATATTGCAAAGGCTGGCAGCGCAGGAAACGCTACAAAACTACGAAGCCGTGCTGGTATGCAAAGATGGTTCGCATCGGCAGGTACTGATCAACTCAGATGCGCGGTGGGAGAATGGCAAGTTTAGCCATACGCGATGCTTTATCCGTGACATTACCGAGTACAAGCGTGTCCAGGAAGCTGTGCTGAAAGCGGCTACGGAAAATTTGCGCCTTGCCCGTGCGATCGCGTCGGTTTCAGATGGCGTAGTCATTAGCGATCCGAATCAGCCGGGTAATCCGATTATCTACGCCAACCCAGCCTTCTCGCAAATTACAGGATACCAACCTGAAGAGGTAATCGGTCAAAACTGTCGCTTCTTACAAGGTGCAGATACAGACCCGCAAGTGCTGGCGCAACTTCGCCAATGTATTACTGAACAACGAGAAATTCAGGTAACGCTGCTGAACTATCGCAAAAATGGTCAGCCATTTTGGAACGAGTTAAAAATCGCTCCCGTATTTTCAGAGAAAGGGGATTTACTATACTTTGTTGGGATTCAGACTGATATTACCGATCGCAAACGCGCTGAAGACGAGCGCGATCGCTTTTTCACACTCTCCCTCGATCTGCAAGGTATCGTGGGTTTCGATGGCTATTTCAAACGCTTGAACCCGGCATGGCAAAAAACCCTCGGTTACACCAACGAGGAACTTCAAAGTCAACCGTTTCTCGATTTTATTCATCCTGAAGATCAAGCAGACACTCGTGCTGAAGTGAAAAAGCTGGCTACTGGCGAACCCACCATCTACTTCGAGAATCGATATCGCTGTAAAAATGGTTGGTATAAGTGGTTGGCATGGACAGCGGTTTCAATTGTTGAGGAAGGCTTAATTTATGCGATCGGTCGCGATATCACCGAACTCAAGCACTCTCAACAAGAGCGCTTGCAACTTTTGCAAAGGGAGAAAGCAGCCCGCGAGGCGGCAGTTAACGAAGCAGCACGCAGTGCGGCAGCTCGTAACCAAAGCCGGAATATTCTAGAAAGTATCACAGATGCCTTTTTTGCCGTCGATCGCGAATGGCGCTTCACCTACTTAAACCCCCAAGCCGAGCGACTCTTGCAGAGAAAGCAGTCTGAACTCGTCGGCAAGAAGCTATGGGATGAGTTTCCAGACGCTGTCGGTTCCCAGTTTGAGCGGGAGTACCACAGAGCGGTATCAGAGAAGGTCAGCGTTAAATTTGAAGAGTTCTATCCGCCCTTCGCCAGTTGGTTTGCTGTCCACGCCTATCCGGCTAAAGAGGGTTTATGCGTTTATTTTAGTGACATCACTGAGCGTAAGCAGTCGGAGGAAACACTCAGACAGCGCGAAGAGCGGTTCCGGCTCTTGGCAGAGAACTCTACCGATATGATTTCTCAGCATACTCCAGAAGGAACTTACCTCTACGCCTCACCAGCCTGTCACACCCTCTTAGGCTATGCACCCGAAGAATTAATTGGGCATTCAGCTTATGAATTTTTCCATCCCGATGACTTAGCTGAAATTCAAAAAGCCCATTGGGCAATTCTGGATTTACCGGAAACGAATACGATTTCCTACCGTATCCGCTGTAAAGACGGTCACTACATCTGGTTTGAAACCCTTAGCCGAACTCTGCGAGATAGGGAAACGGGTGCTGTTCTGGAAATTCATGCTGCCTCCCGCGATATTAGCCAGCGCAAGTACACCGAACAGAAAATTCGCGAACAAGCTGCCCTGCTCGATGTTGCCAATGATGCGATTCTGGTGCAAAATCTGGACGACGAAATTTTATTTTGGAATAAAGGTGCCCAACGGATATACGGCTGGAATGCAGAGGAAGCCCTTGGCAAAGATGCAAATCAACTATTGGCTAAAGACGCAACTGCTGCTCGGCTCCAAGAAGCTCGATCGCTCGTTACACTCGAAGGCAATTGGTATGGTGAGCTACAGCAAGTAACAAAAGACGGTAAGGAAATCATCGTCGAAAGCCGTTGGACGTTGGTGCGCTACCATCGCGAGGCACCAACATCCATCCTAATTGTCAATACCGATATCACACAGAAGAAACTACTAGAAAGTCAGTTTCTCCGCGCCCAACGCATGGAAAGTATTGGTACATTAGCAGGCGGAATTGCCCACGATCTCAATAACGTACTGGCTCCAATTTTGATGGCGGTACAGCTATTGGCGCTCAAACTAGAAGATGAGCGAAGCCAGCAGTGGCTCAATATTTTGGAAGTGAATGCTAAACGTGGGGCGGATTTAGTGAAGCAAGTGGTGTCATTTGCGCGAGGGATTGATGGCGAGCGCACGATTGTACAAGTCAGACACTTAATTTCAGAAGTCCGGCAGATTGCTAGAGAAACGTTTCCCAAATCTATTGAAGTTTACACCGATGTACCGCAAGATTTGTGGACAGTTAGCGGAGATATTACGCAACTGCATCAGGTACTGATGAACCTTTGCGTCAACGCTCGCGATGCCATGCCTGAGGGGGGAAGGCTTGGTATCTCGGCGGAAAATCTTTTGATTGACGAACATTATGCCAGGATGCATCTTGATGCCAAAATCGGTTCTTATATTGTGATTACGATTTCAGATACGGGAACGGGTATTGCGCCGGAAACCTTGGAGCGAATTTTTGAACCGTTTTTCACGACAAAAGAAGTGGGTAAGGGTACCGGACTTGGTCTTTCTA
>JALYGX010000404.1 GCA_030776905.1 Cyanobacteriota bacterium
TGGAGACGTTCTGTAGTCCTGTCAAAAATTCGCCTACAGAAAGAGGGTGGGCAATGGTGCGATCGAGCAACACATCCCCACCCTGAATTTCCTGGTTCAGGGTCACTTGATTGAGACCCCGACGAACGGTTTCAACTTCAGGCAACTCTGGCACGACTTAACGCGCTTCCGTTCCCTGATTCGGGTCGCCTTGTACAAGTCTGTCACCACCTGGTACCTCGGCTACCTTATCCGATGGCACCTGAGTCCGTTTAGTGCCTTGACCTGTCTGGCGACGTTTCTCATCAAGAGGCGTTTGACCAGAACTGGCTGGTTTAGCTGCCTTGGCCTTCGGTGCTTCAATTTCTAGGAGTTCTTCTTGAGCAAAGTTATTGGTATTGACGCCTGCGTAGTTGACTTTATCAAAGCGTACAATTACTGGGTATTTGATGCCGCTCTGGTCTACAGTCGCGACGACGCCAACATCCTGAAACCAGTAAGATTCTTTTCTGAGAATGCGAACTTTAGAACCACGTTGAACCATAAGAATTTTTACCTTGCGCTATAGTTCTACAGCGTACTACTCGATCAGGGCTGTCTGTTTAATCCGCTTTTTAAGTTTTATTACTGCCGAGCGGCTTGGCAACTAATTTTTAGATTTGGGATTGGGGTCTGTTCGCCCAAGCTAGTCAAGTGTCAAGCTGTGAGATTACTCTTTCCAACGTATTTGGACGAAATGCGACGGACGGCCCCAGACATCGGAGGTTGCTGTAATGTCTGATATCGCTAGGTTAAAAGGAATTGCTGTTGTTAGGTAGCGTTGAGCTAGGCTACCGACATCCGGTGCTAGCTGAGTAGCCGTTGCTGCTGCTATGCTCAGACCGATAATTTGCTCGATTGGGCCTCTTGGTAGGAGAAGATGAGCGCCTAACGCCAGTCCTGCGGTTAAAAACATTCCCACTGAGAGATTAGTGCCGCAGCGTGGATGCACAGCTAAGTCCCATTCTCCGGCGGTGAGGCGATGCAAGGCAGTAGGTACGGCTCTTCTCAAGTCAGCTAGGTTTACCTGACCATAGAGATAAAACCCTTCATCGGTGGATAGTCCTCCTAGGGTGTTATTGTCTAGCTGAGGGGCGGTTGTCGAATATCTGGCGTTGCTGACACGATTGCGCTCACCCAGAACCCAGACAGTTGCGTGTTCTAAAGCATGAACCTGACGCAACATGAGAATTTCTTTTAGCCCAGGAATAAAATTTAGCTGCCTGAGCAAGTCAGCATCTTGTGTCGGTTGCGGCGCGGCAAAATCAAAGTCCCAAAAGTTACCAGTTTGAGCAGAAGCAGTATTAGTCATGGCAGCACTACTCCAAAAGCAGATTGATTAACAGGAAGTATTTTCAACTGTAGCGTTCACACAAGAATTGCGTTGTAAAACTTGGTGAAGTTCGCCAACAATATTTTTCCCATCGCCAGGTATTTTTGCTCTGATTGGGATGCACCCGGCTAAGAACAACTCAGTTATTGCCAGAAAGTCTAATTCCTCTCTTCCCTTAGTCCCTAGTTCCCGACTCCTAGCACTTTTTCGGTCAACAGAGAAAATGCTGACATTCATTTAGACAGAAAATTTACAAGTCAGTAATTTTACCAATTGATTTTCACAACCATCAAGATAGTCTCAAAGTAAGATTTTTTTTGATTAAATTATCTAGAAATAAATATGTTTAAATCACGAGCCTCTACACTGTTTGGATTAGCTTTAACTTTCAGCTTCCAGCCTGTCGTCCTCCCCGTAAGCACCCAATCTGAAATTAGGTTTCCGGTCAAAAATAAACAAAATTTGGATTGTCGATCGCAGAGAATGCTTATTCTAAACGCTATTCAAGGGCTACTCTATCCTAGTGACTCAGATTACCCGTTTGAGTATTTTTATAATAGCCAAACGTCCTCAATGCCTTCACCACAGCAATTCAATCAATTAATAGGACAGCAAGGACAGCAAGTCACTCAAGTGGATTTTGATGACTTCTTTAATCAACTTATAATAAATCAGCGATCTTCAGGTGCGGAGGCAGGAATGATAATGCGCTATGAGTCTCTCAGGCAAGTTTTCAAAAATCAATTTACAAATCTAACTGTCTATCGCGTCGGTGAAATTCAAGTACAGGTTTACATCACTGGGGTTAATTCGTCTTGTGGCATGGCTGGCTTAAAGACAATGAGCATCGAGACTTAATGTAAGTGTACCGTTTCAGTTTATCTTCAAATCGTAGGGACACGACATTGTCGTGCCCTAACTTATATTCCAGGTAATATACTTCGCTAATGCTCTTTCTTCCGGCAGCTATATCGTCTATCAATGAATAAATCGTTTTGCTGGCTTCTGGGCTTCTACTAATCCTCGCCTGGGTGGATAATCTGGAGTATTTTGCAGGTCACAGTAAGAGTAAGTACATCGCTATTAACTCATTTAACCCTTGCTTCCCTGATTCACCGTCAGGGTGATGTTTGGGAACTACCGATGAAATTGCTCAATTACAAAAATACAGGAATCACAAGGTGGGCGTTCCGTGAATGGATTTACAGCGCCTTCAACCTTTGAAGTTTGAGCATATTGAGCATATAAGTATACTTGCCTAGAGCACCTTATCCTGCGACACACTTTTCTATGAGCTTCAATGGATAAAGAAGGCGTCTCTACCAGAAGCAACGATGGAACTACCAACAGTAAAACCGAGCGATCGCGTTCTGATTTCTGAGCGTCGTCACTGTGACCCCCCAGCGCTTTGGTTCGCTGTTATTCTCGGTTCTGTCGCCATTCATTTAGGTGCTTTTGGGATACTACGTCTGTTGCTGATGGGAGGTTTCTTGGGCTTGCACTCAAGTAATGCGATCGTTCCTATCGATGTCATTACCCTATCTCCCAAAGGTACATCACCAACTCGACTAGCTCCTTCAACTAATTCAACGACTACCAGAAACCCAACATCCCTAAACACTCGCACTAGGAATACATCAAATCAGCCTCAGAACCGCCAAAATTCCTCTGCATCTATTCCGTCTGCAAGGCGCACCGACCCACAACAGGGTGAAGCCAAGGTATCCCCAAAAGGTACAAAAGCTAGTAAACTGCCTGTATCCAACTCTTCCCGAAACCAGCAATCTGGAAGACAGACACCCTCAACAAAGCCTAATACACCCACTAGCAACGGTAGCAAGCCTAGTTCAGCAACATCTTCTTCTAATCCCACTTCCTCCACAGGATCATCGACAGGGCAGACTTCGCCTAACTCTCAGCCAGGAGGCAGTTTTATTGCTTCTCCAGGCATACCTACCTTGGTTCGTAACACCAAAGACGTTCTCCACCCTGATGACCCCAACTACAACGACAAACTAGCCACGGTCAAGCAAGGCAATTCCCAATTTTCTAGTGACGAGCTGACCTCGTTAGGAATTAAAGTCGAGCAGGCTTTAGAGTTGAGGGTGGCAGTGGTTATTGAGACGACTGGGGAAGCAACTGTTCTGCCCAATTCTACCCAAGTGCTGCGAGGAAATCTTAGCCCTGACAAGGCTGAACAAGTGGCAAGGAAGCTCGTTGACCGCTGGAGGTTTAACCCTACTTTGATGGCAGGTAAACCCGTTCCACGGGACTACTACTTACAAATCACAATTAATCCCAACCAGAAGTAAAGGGTGCTGACGTTTGCTTAAAAGCTAAAAAATTGTGCTATGCTTATTTAGATGGCGAAATATGCATAAAAACCTGCGGGCGTAGTTTAGTGGTAAAACCTTAGCCTTCCAAGCTAATGATGCGAGTTCGATTCTCGCCGCCCGCTTTGCTCTACAGTCACTAATTAATCGTCATCGCTGAGACTAATTATGTGTCGTTGGGACAAATAATTATCGCTAAGGTAGCAGTGACAAATTAGTGTCATCTGAAAACGTTCAGGTACATTGTGCCGTTTTGGAGTGATCGCATTCATCAACGTTTGCGAGAAGAGGGTTGTATCTTCTTCTGTAAAGTTTGTGGTCAGTTACGTTGTCCAATCAGGTTCAGGCTAACAAACCTGGTGCAGCGGACTGACCGCAGCTTTGGTATCATGCATTACGTCAGCTAACCGTTCAGCCTTGTCTAAACTTTCGACTCTTCAGTAAAACATCATTGACGACGTTTGAGTTTATAGTGGATGGTCCCCCAGTATCGCAACAAGCTCGTAGGCGTGAAAGGCTCAAAGCTTGGAAAGTTACGGTT
>JALYGX010000405.1 GCA_030776905.1 Cyanobacteriota bacterium
AGGGAAATAGACGAAGTTATACCGTGCCCCCCGTGTAAGATCGGTGCCGAAGACGTAGGTAATCGTGAAAAATAACGCGATCGCTCCTAATACAAAACTCCCCAAAACACCCGTCGCTAAATGAGTATCAGATTGCCCCAGCAGGCTTTTGAAGCCTCGATACAGAATCGGCAGGGCATAGATAAAAAACACGAGCATTACAGTACCCGACGCAATCACCACCAGCAGTGATGGTGACTCTACAGGAAGTAGACATAGCATGGTTAGCCACGCAGCGAGTGCCTGAAAAATTGGGCTGATCGAGGTCAAAATACTGGGATTACCACTCTTAATCCATTGCGTCATGTGGGAGTCGTAGCTTGCCTGGAACACCGGAACCCAAACTAAACACCCAATAAGCGTCCCGATAGCGACGATACCAATTCGCGACTTGGAGGAGCGAACCAAAGCTTTAGTGAGGATGGGGAAGACTTTGCCCCATTTCCAATCTTTAACCTTCAATCCTGTAGCGAACTGACTTCCCACAATCGTGAATCCCATCAAAGCGATCGCCTCTGCACAGAGAGTCAAGCTAAAAAAGTAGTGGGTCGCTATCCCTAAACTGTTAACCACTATCCAGGACAGTGCTACCCAGAGGGGCAAAGGCGTCTGGCGCTTGAGATGCTGCACGGCAACCACTAAGCAACACACAGAAGGAATGACCCAGAAAGTTCCTAGGGCATAATGACGGGCTTCCTGTGCTAGAAAGATGCCGAAGGGAGAAACCGCCATCATCGCCGCTGCGAGTTGCGCCACTAGACGCGACCGAAAGGCTAAAAAGCCGAGTCCATAGGCAGCCGGAATCGAAGCCACACCAAATAGGGCAGGAAGCGATCGCGCCGCCCACAGAGAGACATATCCTCCTGATGCTGGAAATAACTGCATCCACCAGTGAACTAGCACAAAATACAGGGGAGGATGATGATCTTCGGTCATCAGGTGATGGATGACCGCTGATGCCCCAGCGCTGGGATTGGGTCGCAGAGGCTGTAGGAGAGTATCCAGGGAAATCGCCTGATCTAGGGGTACCGTTTTAAAACTATTGCCCAAACTGAACACCAGCGTGGCAAACTCATCCGTCCAAGGGGGTTTTCCTGTTAGTTCGAGGAAGCGTAAGCCTGCGCCAATGGCAATCCATACCAATAGCAGCAGTGGGTGGAACCAACGATGGGAAAATAAAGCTTTCAACAGATGCGACCTCAATCCATACTAGTAACTCGCCAACTGAACTTAAGATTAAGCCAAAAGTTCCCAAGCCCAACAGTCGCGATCGCGCTCAACTTTGCTACCTATAGCGGTTCCCAGTTGAGTGCAATACACTGAACTTCCCCTTTGTCTCCCTCGTCCTAAAACCAAGATTGTGGCATCTCATCCCAATGAAAATCGCTATATTCATTGATACCTGAGATATTGCAGTTAGGAGCCATAGGATTTTACGACTGTTCGTCGTTTTGAAGATTCTGTTTCATTGCAGTACCTATGGCATTAACCGTTGGCTCCGTACTTTGCAGCAGCGCATGTGCAACATTGTACTGCTCTGTCTGACTACGGTTTTGACTTAGCTTGTATTTCCCTTCCAACCGCGTGACTGTCATCTCAAAGCCAATAATTCCATTCATCATTCCCTCACGAAAGTCATCCGGTAAGCTATGCCACTGGGATTTATAGTCAGAGCTATAGGTATCAATCATCTCCTCAATCATCTTATCCATCAGTTCCGGTGAATCGCTGAGGGTGATGATTTGGGGTACGCCATGTGCATGTACAGCGATATAGTTCCATGTCGGTACACTCTCGTGTTTCTCATACAAGGATGGTGAGATATAGGCATGGGGTCCGGTGAAAATAGCAAGTGATTCGCTCATTCCAAAGACCTTCCAATGAGGATTTTGTTTGGCAAGATGACCCGTCAGTTTAACAACCTTGTCTTGCACTGTGACGACAAGCGGAATATGTGAGGCAACAGGAACACCGTTTTGAATGGACACCAGCGTAGCAAAACTATTGGCACGCATGAAGGCGACTAGTTTCTCAATGTCGTCTTCTCGAAAAGCATTTGGAATATACATCATGCTTTTTTGATTCTCACTCATTGAGCCAAGTTACGATAAATTCGGTTAATTAACCTAAATGCTGACGTAGAGATTGACGCATAATATCTACTGGCGGTGTTTGTTCTAACCAGATTTTTAATGCCGCAGCACCCTGTTGTACGAGCATTTCTAAGCCGTCAATTGTAATAGCACCTTGTTGTTGCGCTTGTTGGAGAAACTGAGTCGGATTTGGTGTGTAAATCAGGTCATAAGCGATCGCACCTTCTTTAAGCTTTTGCATCGCGGCTGCATCGATTGGAGACTGGTCAACGTTAGGATACATCCCTATCGGAGTTGTATTTACAACTAGATCGGCTTGGGATATCAGTTCTGGCAGTTGTTCCCAGCGATGAACGTTGATAGTTATCGGCAGAGGAGCATTGACCCAACTTTGCTGAAATTGACTTAACTTTTGCACATCGCGACCAACGATATGAATTTCAGTACAACCCACCTGAGTCAATCCGACTACTACCGCTCTTGCTGCACCCCCATGTCCTAAAATTAGTGGCGTGGTTTGGCTCCAATTCCGGTTGTAAGCTTGCAAGGGTGCGATAAAGCCCTCGACATCCGTATTAGTGCCACTCCAACCACTGTCTGTACGCCAAACGGTGTTTACCGCACCGACAACCTTAGCAACGGGTGAGACTTCTGATAATACGGACAAAATTGCCTGTTTGTGGGGAATAGTCACACTGAAGCCTTGTAGACCGATCGCATTAAACCCCCCTATTGCCACACCCAAATCGGCTGTTTTCACGGGTAAGGGTAGGTAGACGTAATCCACACCCAGATGTGCGATCGCTGCATTGTGCATCACTGGCGACAAAGAATGCTCAATTGGATCGCCAATCACGCCCAGTAATTTAGTTGTACCTGTAATGAGTTGCATTAATGTTGGTTCTCCGGCTGTTCCTCCGACGGCATGAGCTGGGCAGTAAATTCCACGGCTGTCGGTATGGAATTCAGGGCGATCTGACCTGTGAGAGTTTCTCCCTTGAGAATGCCTTGAATCTTAACAGAGCTTGGACGCCCAGTTGCCCCCGTAGGAGCTGATTGATTACAGCTAATTAATTGAGGTACTGAACCCGATAAATTTAGCTGTTGATTCTGTAGTTCACCTGTCAAGGTAGCTTTCTTCTGCGTACCTTTTTTCTCTACAGCATTTGCAGGTGCTAGAGTTCCACCTAAGTATTCACCCGATTGCTGAATAGTCAGTATTAGCGCCTCCGTTTTTAGACATCCCGGAAAGTTTAGGGCGTCAAGGCGATACCGACCCTCCACGGCGGGAGGTGCTTTGAGATTGGCGTTACCGTAGGCACTGACTACGCTAAATAGTGCTACGACCGAGCTAATCGCTACTCCATAAAACGTCAAAGACTTCAGGCTGAAATGACTCATATAGCTCCCACTCCGAACTCATCTTTGCCGATGGACGATTTGCGGTTTGTATCTGAAAGCAGTGAAGCGAGGTGAGACGTGACCTGAGAGTAGCGGCGGGTAATCAGCAGAGAAGAACGGCACTCGATCGCCAATTGATCAGTATAGCGCCCCAAGGTTTGACGCTCGATCCCCCAAGCACGACTGGTGCCCGCAATCGTCAGGTCAACTCTTTCCGAGGCTTCGATTACAGACTGGATTGGTTCAGCGGCTTCGACCGTCTCTATGTCAATGCGCTCTCGCACTCTGGCGGGCAATTGATCCATCAGCGTGAGAAACTCGTTGCTCAACTCACTGGATGCTACCTCATTTTGCGCCACACGCAGAACGGTGAGACTGCGCAAATCGTTATTGACCAGCAGTCTAAGGGCGAGTTCCAGCCCCAAATCATCATGAATATTCGCCGCGTAAGGCACCAACAAAGTTTCTAAAGGCGGTAAACGATACACTGGCATTGGAGACAATGGGATAAAGCAATAAGGCAAGTAGAGAGCCTAGTGAAAATGGCACCAAAATACTGACGTGTGAGGTCAGAATAGCGACTTCTAGTTGACCCGTGAGATATTTCGGATTCAACTCTAGGCCAATGAGAAACATGAAAAAGATTAGCCCGACCTGAGATAGCACGTTCAAGAACGGAACTGACTCAGTGGGGAACAAGGTGGCATACAAGTCTGGGAAATTCCAACCCAAGTGAGACAGAGCCGCTGCTAAATTCGGGGCAACCCAACCAAACAAAGATGGCCCTAGCATAATCCCAGCCACAATCTCGCCAATCACCAGAGGTTGCTTGATCCAACGAAATCCCAGCCCCATCAATCGGGAAAGACCAATGACAATCAGGA
>JALYGX010000406.1 GCA_030776905.1 Cyanobacteriota bacterium
CAAACCAGTTGACACCTCTGAGTAAGACAGGTGTGCCTGTGGAGTCAACAATCTGGGAGCCTCTGGTGGAAAGAGGAGGTTGCACTGTTGCGGCTGCGACTGCCACGCCTGTCATATCTTTAGAAAAATGCGACAAAACGATTAGCCAGAATACCACGACAGAGCTAATCAAATGCCATAGTCGGAAGCGTTTTAACTTGGGAAGAAAAGCGATCGCTTTTTTGTTCTTTTTGGGCTGTGGCTGACGCCAATAAATTCTTTCTGAGTTTGCATTGCCGTCGGTGACATTAACAAAGAAGCTTTTGCATTGCCGTCGTAAGAGGTTGAGAATTGCCAGAACTCTCTGCTGCTTGAGGTCGTGAAACACCTGAGAAATCCGTTGGAAAATTTTAGCCATGTTTAAGTTGGTGAATTAGTTTGCAACGGTTTGCAACCTCCTTTTCCAAACCATTGAGTTAATCTCAACAGCCTTGGAAAGGGCGGTGTCTATCAATCGGCCGCTCGCTCCTTTTGTTGTTTAAAAAACTTAACATTTGTTGCATGGGCTAGCTCTACCGACACCAGAAGCTGGTGGAATAGCTGAAAGCAGAGCTAATATGCAATGAAATACTTAATGAGAAATCACAGGACTGAAGAATGCAGATTACTTCAACTCACTAACGCCAGGTTTGCAATCAGTCCCTGAAATTCCAGAAAATTAGACGAGTTCTGAGCTATAAACATCTTTCAAATTTTAAAACAAGAAGCACACAAGTTCTGTCAAGATTCTAGACATCTGTTTGCCCTTTTTTCACTCTTCATGAACTATTACAAACGAAGCAATGGCTTTCTGATCATTCTCAGCCAGTTTAATTTCTGTCACAACAGGGGATCGCTTTTCTCTTAGTTACGGCAAGGGGAGCGATCGCTAATGTAGAAAAGCCTGACAGGAGTTGCAAATTAACACTATTATTTTGCGATTAACGTAGAAAAATACCCGCGAAATCTGTATCGAAAAATATACTTTGACATCAAGTCCATACCCGGATATATTTAACTAAATTGCTAGTTCCGTGAAATTACCAGATGATGAGAAATTAGCAAATTATCGCTAAAACCTGCACCTAGGCGGTAAGCTACCTGACAGCAATAAAGCTGTATTGGAATCAGGTGATGCATATTGGATTTCTTAACCCTCAGGGCAATTTCGATGAAAACGATAGTCATATCTCTGAACATCCAGATTTTGGTGGTCAACTAATCTACGTCAAGCAGGTCGCGCTAGAGATTGCTAGGAAGGGTCACAAAGTTGATATAATCACTCGCCAAATTATTGATCCAAAGTGGTCAGAGTTTGCCGAATTATTGGGTAGTTACCCAGGCATAGACAACCTTCGCATTATCCGGTTACCTGCTGGACCCAAAGAATTTCTACGCAAAGAGTTACTGTGGCCCCATCTAGTGACAGATTGGGTGCCTAATATCCTGGAATTTTATCGAGAGGAGGGTGGTTTACCAGATGCCATGACTACCCACTACGGTGATGGAGGGGTGTGCGGGGTTCTAATTGAGGACACAACTGGCGTCCCCTTCACCTTTACCGCTCATTCCCTCGGCGCTCAAAAGATGGATAAAATGCACGTCACTCCAGAGAATCTGGCTCAGATAGACGAGGAATTTCATTTCGGACGCCGCCTGATAGCCGAACGCTTGAGCATGAATCGCTCAGCGGTCAACATCACCAGTACGAAGCAACAGGAACGCTTCCAACAGTACGCTCATCCCGCCTATCGTGGAGCCGTGGGCGTGGACAACGATGCTCGCTTTGCCGTAATTCCACCGGGGGTAGACCCCTCAATGTTTAGTGCTGAGGCTCGCTCTCCGAACGAGGAAGCTACCTATAAGTTAATTCAGGAGCGATTGGTGCGGGACATCAGCGAGTCGCGGCGGAATTTACCTGTAATCCTGGCATCCAGCCGATTATCTCCCAAGAAGAATACTTTGGGTCTGGTGCAAGCCTTTGCCCAAAGTGAGACTATTCAAGAACGCGCTAATTTGGTCATTATTACAGCAGGACTGCACAACCCTCTGTATGAGAAAGCCAAAGACGAGCAAATTGAACGAGAAGTACTCGTTCCCATCCGCGAGGTGGTGAAAGAGAAAAATTTGTCGGGCAAAATTAGCGCCTTTTGCTTACCCGATCAATGGGCATTAGCCGCAACCTACCGATTTCTTGCTAAACGCCGTTCAGTATTCGCCCTAGTCTCGCTCTACGAACCCTTCGGACTTGCCCCACTAGAAGCAGCAGCCACAGGTTTGCCTGTGGTAGTAACGCAAAATGGAGGCTTGAGTGAGAGTCTGCAAGACGGGAATGAGGCATACGGCGTTCTCGTTGACCCAGCTGACCCAGTGGATATTGCACGGGGTTTGGAACAATTGCTCGGCGATGCTCAAATGTGGGAGCATTTTGCTCGGCGTGCCCAGCAGCGAGTACTCAATAACTACACCTGGAAGGCTACTGCCGAAGAGTATCTAGCCCTAATTGAGCAGATTGTCTCTTCACCCGCCGCACGCCGTCCCAGCGAATTACTTCCTATCCATCCGTACTTGGGCAACCCACAGCCAGCAAACGATGTCTCTTTGGAAGAGTTGAGCCGCCTTTATTTTAGTTAGGGAATGGGGAATTGGGAGGATGGGTACTTTTCCCTAATCCCTATCCCCTTTTTGTAAAACTTTCCTGACTACCATCAATAATCACTGTCAAAAGAATAGGTGAGTTTGATGGAGTGACACATTGAGCGATCGCTATTTACTGGCAGCTAGTCTAATTACAGTGGGACCACTACCCGTCCCACTGCCACCGACGCTACCGCAAATTCTGCCAGATAACCTTTCAGCACTGTTAGCTTCAACTGTCGCTCAGACGTTGCAATCTCTTGAAACTCCCAAGATTGTACCAATTTTAGATGTAACGTCTCCTGAATTCAGTCAGCCGCTTAGCCTAAGCGAGTCAGCGATAGCCGCCACTTCAGAACTTAGCAATCTTTTGCTGACACCAACTGCCACTCAAAAGGCAGTAGAAGTGGTGAAGCCTCTGCCAGCTTTGGCTAAACCTCAGTTATCGGTTTCTTCACCGACTTCTGGAACTCAACTTTATTACCAACGATTAGCTGCCCTGAAAGCTGGCAAAATTTATACGCGCTTGCCTGCTGATAGCTTCCAATCATTTTGGACAAAGGGGACAGGGACAGGAACGCCACTGCTACAACAACCGACTCACGAACAATGGATACGCCTGTTAGAACAAGAAGCAAAAGCGATCGCTAAAGGGCAAGGTTCCAATCGTCTAGGTATATTAGTCGGAGATTCGCTCTCGATGTGGTTTCCTTCAGAGCGACTTCCTGGTAATCAACTTTGGCTAAATCAAGGCATTTCTGGCGAAAATTCCAGTCAAGTTCTCAATCGATTGTCTGCCTTTTCCCAAACTCGACCGGATACGATTTATGTAATGGCTGGCACTAACGATCTGCGTCAGGGAGCAAGCGATCGAGTCATTCTCGATAACTTACGCCAAATTGTGAGTCGCTTGCGCGTCAATCACCCACAAGCTCAAGTTGTTGTCGAGTCTATTCTACCCATGCGGTCGAATGCCATTCCCAATGAGCGAATTCGTAACCTCAACCAGCAAATCGCCGTCATTGCTCGACAAGAAGGAGCAGGCTATCTAAATTTGAATTCTTTGTTTGCCGATACTCAAGGTCAAATGCGGCAAGATTTCACAACGGATGGCATCCATTTGACGCGCTATGGTTACGAGGTTTGGCAAGATGCGCTTCATTATGCCCAGTCTGTAATGGCAGTGAATCGGGTGGCGAGGAAATAAAAATATAAGGGCGACGCATACGTCGCCCCTACAATAACGCTCCGCCGGAACGTTTCTAGATAATTTCTAAACGGCTTGCCGCGAGACAAGCTTTTCGATAGTCGCTTGGGTTTGCTGCAATAGCTGCTCTCGGCTATCGGATGCCTGGGTGAGGGTAGGTACTAAGTTACGGGCTTGCAACGCCATGTGAAGCTGAAGTTGAGCCACGTACTCACTGATATCTTCACGGAAAAAATCATTTGAGGCTTGAGCAGAACGCAAATCCAAGATGTATCCTCCTTCCCTAACTCGACTGTCTCATCAATATCAATAGAACTTATCACGCTATTCTCACGGTCTTATGACTTTGCAATGAACTTTAAACATTTGCGGTAGATTTTGTTGAGAAGTGTAAAGTTTTCCGGCTACTCTTGAAACGTATTGGCTGAGTGCGATCGCACATTCAGCGAGTTGACAAAAAAATTCATCCTTTAGATAGATGCTAGTCTAGCTTACTTTTGAAGCAACCTTAGGCTTTCTGTTCGCTTAGTATAATTAGCAGCTTGTGTTGACTCCACGGCAAATGATCGTTTAGCTTGCCTTGATATGCTCCCACTTAAACAGCAGATAATCACTGTACAACCAGACATTCACCCGCTAGGTCAGACTTCTCAAAGTGCTTCCTACTTCGATATCGGCAGTGGCACACCCGTGTTAATGCTGCACGGCTTTATGGGAAATAAGGATTGCTGGTTGCCGTTAATACAGCAGTTAAAGCTTGATTGCCGCTGCGTTAGCTTGGATTTACTGGGCTTTGGGGAGTCAGGCAAACCGAAGATTCGCTATGACGTTGCGACAGAAGTTGCTTTTGTGCGACAAGTTACCTTAGCACTTCAGCTTGACCCCTGTTACATCCTGGGACATTCCTTCGGTGGGTGGGTAGCGGCAGCTTATGCCTTGAAGTACCCCGCGTCTGTGAAGGGTTTGTTACTAGCAGCACCTGCGGGGATTCGGGATGATAGTTTTTGTGGACGTTACGACCATCTACGCCCTTTGCTGTGGCAGACGCCAGTCGTGGATTGGCTCTTACAGCTAGCGAAGTTAAGCACGAAAATTGTGGGTAAAAGCGAGACATTAGAGAAAATTTCTTGGTTTCGTGGGGAATTAAATGCCCAACCTGCTGCCCGTTCTTTTTTAGTTGACCGGATGCGACCCGAAGATGCGGTGGATACGGTTGAGAAAGAAATTCACCAATTGCGAGTACCAACGCTGGTGATCAGTGGCGATCGCGATGAAACTATCCCGTTATGGCATAGTGAAACCTACGCTAGAGAAATCCCAGGCGCTCAACTCGTAACCATTCCTGAGGCTAGTCATTCCCTACCACAAGACTACGCGCCAGAACTAGCTGCTTTGATTTTGCCATTCCTTGAGCGGCTAAAAGCTAATGCGCTTTAATTGAGAACATGGTTAGTGACGAGTGACGAGTATATGTAGAAGTCTTTTCACGTAGTCCAAAAGCCCAAATCTTATGACATCTGAGTTTGAATATTGCACCGCCTTCAACTCTCAGGAGAGTCAACGCCTGGGAGAAATTCTCAGCCAGTGCTTTAATGGCTCTCCTAGCGATTGGCCCTTCTATTTAGAAAAGATTGGTGTAGAAAATTTCCGCCTCATCCGTCGCCGTGAACAAGTCGTCGGTGGCTTGGCGACTTTATATGTGAGTCAGTGGTTTGGCTCTCAGCTTATTCCGATGGCAGGGATTGCCTCGGTGGGAGTGTCACCAGAGCATCGCGGTACAGGCGCAGCGGTTGAATTACTTACCCATACTCTCAAAGAACTTTATGCCAAGGGAGTACCTCTCTCAGCTCTCTATGCTGCCACTCAACGTCCTTATCGGAAAGTGGGGTATGAACAAGCTGGAACGTGTTGTCATTGGGAACTGCCGATTGAGACTATTAGGCTCCCATTGGTGCAGGAGATTCGCACTCTGCCAATGCAACTGATTACTCCTGACTCGCTAGACGTTTTGCAAGCGCTTCACCACCAATGGGCGCTTAAAAACAATGGGAATCTGGAACGGAACCCAACGATGTGGGATTTACTCGTTCAGCCGAGACCAGACGAGGTGAGGTATATCTATTTAGTGGGGAGTCAGGAGCAGCCTGAGGGTTACATCATCTTTACTCAACAGCCAGAATCCGATGGCTACAACCTGAAAATACAAGACTGGGTAGCCTTAACTCCAGCCGCCGTCCGGCGTCTTTGGATATTTGTAGCCGATCATCGCTCCGTTGCTAATCAGGTGATTTGGCGCGGACCCGCTCTTGACCCTATTTTATTGTTACTTCCAGAGCAAAGCGATCGCCTTCGTCTTTTAGAACGTTGGCTGTTGCGGGTAGTTGATGTGCCCAAAGCCTTGGAGCAACGGGGCTATCCGACAGGGGTGGAAGCTCAGTTACACTTGGATGTCCGGGATGATTTGCTTTTGGAGAATAACGGGCAGTTTGTCTTAACGGTTTCTGGGGGACGAGGCGAAGTGAGCCGGGGAGGCAAGGGCGAGTTACAGCTAGATGTCCGGACACTAGCACCGCTCTATAGTGGGCTATTTACACCCTATCAGTTGCAACTCACGGGTCAAATTGTTGCTACCGATGATGCTCTTACAGTGGCGACGCAGCTTTTTACGGGTTCAGAACCGTGGATGCCAGATAAGTTTTAATTCAATACAGAACGATGACGTTGAACTTCAATTTATCGGCTCGATGGCTTACCCAGTCGCTAACCTACTTTAAATAAGTTATTCCGCCCTGCGATATGAGGGCGGAGTTTTTAGTATCCTTGCTTCAGATTAAGCCGTCAAATTTAGCTAATTTGACTAAAGTGCCGATTAGGACGCTGCATCTTTCACAGCCCGCTTTGCACCCTTGACTGTGTCCTCAACTTTCTCTTTAACACCTTTGTTGTCTAGCTTATCTGGGTCACCGCTAAAGAATCCTTGGCGAGCATTAAGGTCAACGGTTTCGGGGATATTTTCACCTAACTTTTTAATGTTCTTTAAGCCAGTATCACCAATTGGTCTCTCAGGGCTATCACCCAAGTCTTCAGCTTTATCTTGGATTTTTTTAATAGTGGCGCGGTCTACCGTGTAGGAATCCGAATCAGCGATTAGTGTCTCAGCTTGCGCTTGCAAGGCTTCGCTGTAGCTAAATGCCGGAATTACTAGAAAGGCAATGGCTGTTAAAAAAATAGTAAAAAGCTGGCGTAAGCCAATGTTCTTCAGACCAGAAATTACTTGATTCATTCCAATTCTCCATCGAGTATTTGCTAGGTATGATGACAACTTTGATTGAGTTGTATCTTTTGTATCTCAAAATTCCGGAGTAGAAACCTATTTGGATTTAAATAGCGATCACTCCGAATTTTTAACGGTGTAACTAACCCTGTGAATAGTAAAAAAATATTAATTAAGCTTGCATCTTCCTTCAGGCGGGTTCAGAGTTCCCGTAGTTCTCTGGGGCAAGCCGAGACAATTCAACTCCTGCAACTGAGAAAACTATTTCTTCGGGAATACTCACCCCTAAGCTAGATACATTCCTGACGACCGATTGACTAGTATCTGTAAAGCAAATTATTAAGTATCGAGATCGAGATTATGCCCTTGCTTGTCGATTCAGTCAGTGCTTCAGCTTTAAAGTTATGATGATGCGCACTACTCCCTAAAGCCTTAATTTAGACGGGTAATCATTGTCCAATAGAGCAACTTGACACATTTTAGAGTGCATCAAAAAATCCCCAAGAAACTGACAATCCTACTGGGAAAATCCATCTCATCTAAAGCTCAGACAAGCAAGGAGACTTGAGCGTGACTAAGACCGAGTTACCAATGGCATCACCAGAGGTGAAGGAATGCGATCGCGTTATTATTGCACAGAATCCGGAGGAGCCGGCCTTAGAGAGTTCTCAAGCGTCAAGGGTAACGATATTGGAGAAGGACACTGAGGAAAAGTCAGAGCAACTATCTCGCCAACAGGCGGAGTTTGTTGACGTAGAAATAAGGTCGTCACAGAAGCCGTTAGGACAGCCGTGTATTAGGGAAGCAAGACGAAGTCTAGAACAGGTTAGCGCAGATCCCGCTTTGGTAGAAGCAGAAGCAGCACGCGCTGAATTGCAGCGCGTGTTTGTGCAGGCACCAGCAGCAATTTCAACATCCCGTGGCCCAAATCATGTCATCGAAACCGCAAACCCACGGTATATGCAGCTAATCGGTAACCGAGATCTACTAGGCAAACCGGCGAGTGAGGCGTTCCCTGAGCTAGAAAAGCAGGGCTTTGTGGAATTGTTAAACCGAGTTTATGCTAGCGGTGAGCCATACATCGGCAATGAGATGCGTGCCGTGTTTGACCGAAATGGTGATGGCGTGGAGGAGGAGAGTTTCTGGAATTTTGTCTATCAACCGCTTGTGGATGCCAACGGCGAAGTTTACGGCATCATGACCCATGCGGTGGAAGTTACAGAGCAGGTGCGGGCACGGCAAGAAATTGAGCGAAAGGCGGAGGAACTTACCCGTCTTACCCAAGCGCTGGAGCGTAGCAATCAAGAATTGGATCAGTTTGCTTATGTTACCTCCCACGATCTGAAAGCGCCCCTACGAGCGATCGCTAATTTATCCGAGTGGATTGAGGAAGACCTTGCCGACCAACTCAGTGACGATTCCCGCCAATATCTAGACCTGATGCGCAAGCGTGTCCACCGGATGGGAGGGCTAATTGACGGGATTTTGCAGTATTCCCGTGCGGGTCGTATCCAACACGTCCAAAAAGTGAATGTCTCTCACCTACTGCGCGATTTAATTGAACTCCTCGCTCCACCCCCCGAAGTTGTCATTACTGTCGATCCGGGAATGCCGACATTTAAGACAGAGAGGATACCACTAGAGCAAGTCTTGATGAACTTGATGAGCAACGCCATTAAGTACGCACAAAGCCGTGATGCTCGCGTCTGGGTGAGTGTTCGAGATGGGGGAAAATACTACGAGTTTGCGATCGCAGACAACGGTCCCGGTATTGCACCTGAGTTCCACAATAAGATTTGGGGCATCTTCCAAAGGTTGGAAGCTAGAGATAAAGTTGAAGGAACGGGCGTTGGTCTCTCCATCGTCAAAAAAATCGTCGAGAGTCGAGGCGGACGGGTATGGCTTGAGTCGGAGCTTGGCGCTGGAGCCACCTTCTGCTTTACATGGCCTAAACAACGCCAAGTGCGTTTTGAGCCATGACTCTTTTGTAGGGATAGTAAACCCGCCTTTACAACACCTGCAACTATAGGGGAATGATACTACTGGACAGGGTAGATATTGCATATTTCTCTAGCTCGAAAAACCCAATCAATTCAGGGAGCGTTGTGTCATCGGCTGTGGGAGTTAATGATTCAATATTTTGAAGAGTTTCTTGATTCAAGTACCTAAAAACTTCATTGGTCAAAACAGCAATGGCATCGGAGGGAAAACCTGCCAATTCCCGGCTTAATCTAGCCACCCGCGCCTTAGCAAAATTGATTTGAAAGCGAGCGCGTTTGAGAAGGCGCTGCCTTAAACTTTCCAATAACTCTTGTTCTTCGCCAGCAGGAAGAGTGGAATCTGCATCTACGTAGCGATTTTTCTGATTTAAAATTATCGGAATGACATCAGGATTTTCTTCTAAAAAGAGAAGACTTCCTTCCTGGTTATAACTATCAATCCCGTCCATTCCCAACGCCCCAATATCAGCCATAGCAATAATTCGAGCTACTGGGGATAGATTTTTATCTCGATCATAGAGGTTAGGTTGGTAAATCGACTGATCTGAAGGATCATACAAGCAAATGGTTGCTTCAATCGCTTCTGTGATGATTTGTAAATCTAAATCTGTAAAGCAAGCAGAGCTGTTGGGATTTTGTTTGAGTAGCCGCTTATTCAGGTCTTTGATGTAATCAATAAGCTTGGCAATTGTTGCCGCTTCGTTGACTCCACTTTCTCGTATTCTGGAAGTATGAGGTTGGATTTGGGGACTAAACTCTTGCACTAGATCGTGGGCAATGGCACATAAATCGAGCAAGAGTTGCATCCTAGTGAAATACTCTGGTGCAGTCTCGCGCTCAAGCGATGCTTCCAAATAGGGTTTAATGGCTTGATAAATCCTATCTGCCCGACACTGAACGCCCTTAACGTGAGCGACGGTATGGTAGTAAAGCTGTTTTTGAACAGCTTGTTTCCCAAATTCCAATAACACAAAATCTTTGACTATTTCAATGGCTTGTGCAAATGAGTCGGGAGACTGAGCGGAATTGCTCTGTAGAGGCGGTTTTGATTGCTGAGTATCTTGAGCGGATTGACTCATGATTAGTACCTTCCTGTCTCATTTTTGCAAGAGACTCCATAAACGCGAGTACACAACGAAATTAATGAAAGTCTCTTTTCCTACTCAGCACCCGCAAAGCGCCGCTACGCTAACAGCACTCAGCACTTGCAGCATCTTCATTATATTTCCACGTAAGTATACTCTTAGAGAGAAGAGACTATAGGAGTATAAAAGGAAGCGAGAAATGCAAATGAAACGGATTACTAGCTATCAAGCTTTATGGAGACCACAGGAAAACAAAGGCCACTTTTGGTTTACTTATTTTGATGGCGACAGAGAACGTACTATTGATTTAGATGCAGAAAGCTTCCAGATTCTTTTGGAGATTCTCAACACGGATAAGCCAATTTTCGGCGATCATACAACAGCCTCTGTTGCCGTTCATTCAGAAGCGACAGAAGTAAAGGTGGGAGCATGGGCTTAGGCGAATAGTTTTCTCAAAGCTAGACTTTGGCATATCGCCGAACTCAATGCCATCAGAAGTAGAAGGGTAATTTCAGCGCATCTACTAGCCAACTACTAA
>JALYGX010000407.1 GCA_030776905.1 Cyanobacteriota bacterium
GACCCGGTGAATCACACCGCGTTCATGGACAATTTTGAGGACTGGCAGTAAATCAGCTAATAGTTGCCGAATCTTTTCTTCGCTAAAAGCGCCCTGTTGCTGCAATTCTGCCAGTAATGTCTGCCCCTCAATCAACTCTTGCACTAGATACAGGCGCTTATCTTGCTCAAAATAAGCAATCAGACGGGGAATTTGGGGATGTTCTCCCAGTTCATACAGTCGCTTTGCCTCTTGCTGAAATAATTCCGTCGCTTTCTCCAGTGCTGCTGTTCCCTGAACTTGCGGAAAAAATTGCTTAATCACGCAAGGATCGTCCATCCTATCCGTATCTATCGCTTCATACGTTCTGCCAAATCCACCCTCACCCAGAAGTTGAATCACGCGGTAGCGGTTGCGTAATAGAGGCGAAAGAGTTTGTGAACCGCAGCTTAGGCAAAACTTATTCCCATCAGGACTAAAAGGATTCAAGCAACTGGGATTGGAACAATAGAGCATATCTGGGAAAGCATTAGCAGATTGTGTCTATCCTAAAGTCTTCCCAAAAACCAAGCCAATCGTTAGCCTCACGCCAACAACTCATCAACTGCCACACTAAAACCCAGCAATACCCTTTGAGTACTAACCACCTCACCCGACTTAAACCCTATGATCTGACTCTGAGTCATCACCAAGACTAAACGACTCTCAGGAAACACTAGCCAGACTTCCTCACAACTCGACTGTAAATATTCCTGTGCTTTGAGAAACACATCTTCAGCAACATCAGTAGGTGAAACGATTTCAGCAATCAGCGGGAAACTCTGTGGCAAAATATCTACCTTGCCAAACTGAGCAACTAGTTCAGGCGTAAGATAGGCAACATCAGGACGCCGCCGTTGCTTAGTGGTGCGGCAAGGTACGTCGCTGTAAACTTTACCTCCCTGTCCACTAGAAATTGTGTAGCTTTTCCAGTAAAAGCCCAGATTAATCTGAATTTCACTATGCTGTAACGTCATCCCACTTTTCTCTACAAGTTGCCCATCCACCCACTCCATGTGTTCCGGGAGATTGAGCGTAAAGTCTTCCAGAAAAACATTTTCCGATACAACAGCATTAGCTACCATAGCCCTAGCTCCTTGACAGCCTTGTTTAGTAAGACAATTCATGCTGTCAGCTTATCGCTTTACTCCCTCTATCAGCTAACCCCCTAAAATAGAAAGAAAGACTGTATAGATTTGTGTAGCCTATCCAGGCAGAGGAAAACTTATGGCTGCCGCTGTTTTAATCGAAAAACTTCAAAAGCGCTACGGTGATGTCGAGGCTGTCAAGGACATCTCCTTTAAAGTAGAACCTGGAGAAATCTTTGGGCTACTCGGTCCCAATGGTGCGGGTAAGACGACGACGATTCGCTGCCTGTGTACCTTAACCACACCCGATACGGGTAAGGTTGAGGTTTCTGGTATTTCTGTTATCGAGCAACCTAGAGCAGCTAGACGGCGCTTAGGCTATGTGGCTCAGGAAGTTGCTTTAGATAAAGTGCTAACCGGACGAGAACTGCTGCAACTGCAAGCGGCACTTTATCACCTTCCTAGTAATGTTGCTAAAAAGCGGATTGAGGAAGTAATCCAGCTTTTGGGCTTAGAGGAATATGCCAATAAAAAGACAGGCACTTACTCTGGAGGAATGCGTAGACGCATTGACTTAGCGGCTGGATTATTGCATCAACCGGATGTTTTGGTGTTAGATGAACCGACAGTCGGATTAGATATTGAAAGCCGTTTTGTCGTGTGGGATTTACTGCGGAAGTTGCGGGAAGCGGGAACTACAGTTCTGATTACCAGCCACTATTTAGAAGAAATTGATGCATTAGCCGATCGCGTAGCAATTATTGATAGAGGTGTGGTGATTGCTGAGGGGACACCTTCAGAATTAAAAGATCGGGTAGGAGGCGATCGCATTACACTCCGCATCCGCGAGTTCTCCCCGATTGAAGAAGCTGAAAACGCGAAAACGATGCTGCAAACTCTGCCCTTTGTGCAAGAAGTGATTATCAATAGCGCTCAAGGTAACTCCCTAAACTTAGTCGTGAAGCCCCAAAGCGATGCTTTAATGACCATTCAGCAATCGTTAAAAGATGTGGGTTTACCAACTTTTGGAATTGCTCAAGCACGTCCCAGCTTGGATGATGTCTACCTCGCCGCTACCGGACGCACCTTATTAGATGCCGAACTTGCCGCTGCCGGGACACGCGACCCCAAGGCAGAGAAAAAGCAAAATATGCGGTAGCTTAAGATCTCTTGTGAAACGGGTATCTTGCCTGTATTCCTAAGACTCAGCCAAAAAATTCCTTTCAAAAGCAGAAAAAATTAAAATGAGCGGAACTATTACTCCTTCTAAACCTGACATCAAATTGCAGTCAGAAGTATCTAGCCAGATCTCAGTCAGTGATGCGCCTAGCCTAGGTGAATTTATCCAAGAAACTTTGGCTCTAACTAAACGTCTATTCATTCAGCTACAACGGCGTCCGTCAACATTAATTGCTGGCATTATTCAGCCGATTATGTGGCTAGTTCTCTTCGGAGCCTTATTTCAAAACGCTCCTCAAGGACTATTTGGGGATGGGATGAGCTACGGAAAATTCCTCGGTGCTGGTGTGATTGTCTTTACCGCTTTTGCTGGAGCATTGAATGCTGGATTACCCGTTATGTTTGACCGGGAATTTGGTTTCTTAAACCGCTTACTGGTTGCTCCTCTAGCCTCTCGGTTGTCAATTGTTGCTGCCTCAGCCATTTATATCATTGCCCTCAGCTTGGTTCAGGCTGTAGCCATTGTTGCAGTCAGTGCCTTTTTAGGAGCAGGTTTACCGAATTTAGTAGGTTTGGCAATTATTGCTCTGATTGTCTTCTTGCTAGTTTTAGGGGTGACAGCTTTAAGTTTAGGACTGGCGTTTGCTCTACCCGGTCACATTGAACTAATTGCGGTAATTTTCGTAACCAACTTACCTCTATTATTTGCTAGCACTGCCCTTGCTCCTCTATCCTTTATGCCCAAGTGGTTGCAAGTGGTTGCAAGTCTCAATCCTCTCAGTTATGCGATCGAGCCAATTCGCTATCTTTATAATCACACTGAGTGGTCGCTGGGTAGTATTGTGATGCAAGCTCCTTGGGCGTCAATTAACTTTGGTGGAGCGCTGCTCATCCTGCTTGCTTTTGATGCTGTAGTGTTACTGGCAATCCAGCCACTACTGCGCCGTCGCTTTGCTTAAGTAAAATCATTCCATTAGCCAATTACGCCATAACTGCCATGAAAATAAGTAATTCGTTAGTTTCTGCATTCGCATCAACGCGCCTCGTTCGTGTAGCTTTTGGGGGAAGCGTTTGTGCCGTAGCGATCGCCTTTTCCTCCGCTGTAGTTCCTCAATCTGCTTCGGCACAATTAACTGAAAGCATTCAATCTCCCAGCAATGTAACATCTCAGCAAAACGAACGAGACACCTTCGGTCAATCCGGGGATTTCAATGTCTTTAACATGATTCACCGCGCCCAAATGGGTACTGGCGAACTGACAGATCCCAGTCAAAGTATTAGTGATGCTGCCACTAAATTCCGGCTAGAACAACAACGGCAGCTTAATATGCCTCAGCCGTCTGGTAGCCAACAGCAACCCAAACCCGGAAATCAGGTTACAACGTCTCCGGTTGCACAGTAATCAATTGCTTTCAAAACTCTCTAATCAGCAGGGGCACGGTATACCGTGCCCCTGCATTTGTTAGCAAGCGTTCAAATTATTTGCCGATCGCCGCTAAGATGTCCTGAGCATGACTAGCCGTATTTACGCTGGCATCAACATGGGTAATTTTTCCATTACTGTCAATGACGTAGGTGACGCGCTTGGCATAGCCACCACCCTCAACATCGTAAGCTTTGGTAATGGCTCCATCAGTATCCGCTAATAGCTGGAAGGGCAAACCATACTTCTCGGTAAACTGTTTATGGGATGCCTCATCATCCATGCTGACACCTAACACAACCATTTCTTTGCCTTGATATTCGGCATAGTTGTCCCGGAAACTTTGAGCTTGTTTGGTGCAACCCGGAGTATCGTCTTTGGGATAGAAATACAAAACAACGGTTTTCCCAGCAAAGTCTGACAGGGAAACGGTCTTGCCATGCGTGTCTTTAGCGGTAAAGGCAGGGGCATCCATACCAACGGTTAGAGCCATAAATTCTGTTTCCTGTGTGTTTGCAATGATTTTCCAACTTTAGATATTACAATAAATTAAATTTTTCCTTGAATAGAGTAGAACTGGTTGACATCTGCTCGACGGTAGCTACAGGAAAGCGCTTAATATAGAAAAGCGCGATCGGCGGTCACTTAGGACTACTGAGTGCGCCGGAGCTGCATCATGAGGATGCTGAGTCACCTCAGGGATAAATCCAGGGGGTTGAGAGCAGGAAGTAAAGTAGTGTAAGTTTACCCACCGTTGCGATGACTTTAATGCAGTCCTTGAACGCCCAGCCAATTCAATATTCTGCCTCCACTATTAAACGTGCAGAGCGGGCAATGCGTTGTTTACCATTCCAATTGCCTTTATTTGCGGCAATGCGGAACGAAAGTGTACCCCTCCAAGCGATCGCAGGTAAAGAAGGTGTCGAACACCATTACACCCGACGATTAATATCAGAGTTGGCAGTAGAAAGTGGTTTAATGTGGCTGATTCAAGTCGGTATTTTGCGGCGAGAAGTCGATGGTCAAGGCATCACGGATAGTTTTCGCTTGACACCCTTGGGTCGTCAGCTAGTAGAACAATGGGAAAACCAAGGGGGGACATTACCTGCGCCATCCTTTTTAGATCGGCTTTATAATGCGTTGAGTCGTTGGTTACGACTGCCTGTTTAATCAATATTTCAGGGGTGGCTTCTACCTTCTCGCTTCACCTAGCCCTTATCCTATTACCCTAAATATGAAAGCAGTTATGGTCGTGGGGACAACGTCCCACGCAGGTAAATCTTTAATTGCAACGGCTCTATGTCGCCTGCTCTCGCGCCGAGGCTGGCGCGTGTCGCCTTTTAAAGGGCAGAACATGGCGCTGAATGCCTATGTGACGCCCAACGGGGGAGAAATCGGACACGCCCAAGCCGTACAAGCTTGGGCGGCTGGGGTAATGCCTTGTGTGGAAATGAACCCGATTTTACTCAAGCCTCAAGGTGATATGACTTCTCAAGTCATTCTCATGGGTAAAGCTGTAGGTAAAGTCGGTGCGGCTGATTACTACGAGCAGTATTTTGATAAAGGTTGGCAGGCGATTGAAGAATCCCTCCGCCGTCTGGGAAATGATTTCGATTTAATCGTTTGCGAGGGCGCGGGTAGTCCGGCGGAGATTAACCTCAAGCACCGCGACTTGACGAATATGCGAGTGGCAAAGCATTTAAATGCGCCAACCCTGCTGGTGGTGGATATCGATCGCGGTGGAGCATTTGCCCATGTGGTGGGCACTCTGGAACTGCTGGAACCAGATGAACGAGCCTTGATTAAGGGTGTGGTGATTAATAAGTTTAGAGGGCAGCGATCGCTTTTGGACTCTGGTATCACTTGGCTAGAAGAACGCACGGGGATTCCCGTTGTCGGCGTCATTCCCTGGATGGAAGAGTTGTTCCCGGCTGAAGATTCCCTTGATCTGCTCGATCGCATCTCCAGAAAAAAACCCAGTAGCGAACTCAACATTGCCGTAATTCGACTGCCACGAATTTCTAACTTTACTGACTTTGACCCCTTAGAAGCAGAACCCAGCGTCACCATCAAATATTTGATGCCAAATCAGCCCTTGGGGCATCCAGATGCAGTGATTATTCCTGGTACTAAAACTACAATTGCTGACTTGTTAGTGCTGCAAAAAAGTGGCATGGCAGAAGAAATTCAAAGCTATGCTGCCGCCGGGGGTACAGTCCTGGGAATTTGCGGCGGCTTCCAAATGCTGGGTAAAATCATCGCCGATCCGGAAGGTGTAGAGGGTCAAGAGGGACGTTATCAGGGGTTAGATTTATTACCGTTAAAAACGGTGATTACTGGCAGCAAAGTGGCGCGTCAGCGGCTCGTGTCCTCTAACTATCCCCAGGTTGGTTTACCCGTCACAGGTTACGAAATTCATCAAGGGCGAACGCGACTGATCGAGTCGGAGGGAGGAGAACAACAGTCTTCCTATAAACCGCTATTTGATGACGCTGGTTTAGGCATTGTTGACATTAGTCAATCGATTTGGGGTAGTTATTTGCACGGTCTTTTTGACAATGGCCCTTGGCGACGTGCTTGGTTAAATCACCTGCGGCAGCAACGAGGCTTACCCTCTCTGCCCACGGGCGTTCCCAACTACCGCGAACAACGAGAAGCTGTTTTAAATTCACTGGCTGATATCGTAGAGGCTCATTTAGATCTAAGCCCAGTTTTACCATCTCAGAAATAATGAGTGTTAATATCCGATTTTTGCCAGACGATGTCACCATCGACGCTGAGGTGGGAGAACCCATGCTGCAAGTGGCTGAGCGTGCTGGAGTTTTCATTCCCACCGGTTGCCTGATGGGTTCTTGTCACGCTTGCGAAGTGGAAATCGAGGAGGGACCAACACTTTGTGCCTGTATCAGTGGCGTACCCGCAGGTCGTGAAGAACTGACGATTAATCTCTATGGTGACCCGACTTGGTAGTATCGTTATTGCAATCGTAGGCGCGGGTTTACCGATATCTTAAGCTGACCACAGACAACAAAGTTAAACCCGTCCCTACAACACCTGCAACTATACGAGAACGATGCCACCGGACATGATATTAGACCATTATTTGCGGATGAATTAACTGATACCCAGCGTCTTTTATCTTTTGATTTTTAACCCTTGCATTGTAAGGGCGATCGCTGTTGGAGGCAGAATCCCAAATGACCTTGGATAAATAGTAGTGTTGACACACCATCTCAAGTAGTTCATAGCGGGTCAGATGTGCATCGTCTACCAAATTGTAAATGCCTTGGAGTCGGTTAGACCGAGCAAATTCAATAGTGGCAACGATATCATCTAAATGAATCCAATTCGTCGTATCGGAGCCATCGCCGGGAAGAATTTTCCCGGCCACTCTACCAAATATTTTCACAAGTTCCCGACCGGGACCGTAAATTCCACCCAGCCTCAAGATACAAACGTTGAGGTTGTCACGGCTTGCTGATAGTAAAACTTGCTCGGTTTGAGCGAGAATCTGACCGTTCGAGTTTGCAGGTGCAACAGGCGATGATTCATCCACCCAAGCGCCACCTCTATCGCCGTAAACAGCATAACTGCCCGTGTAAATTAGCTGTCGCACTGTTGGCGCTTGCTTGAGAACTGAGACTAGGGTTTGAGCTGTATGCAGATAGGTTTGCTCATATACATCAGCACCCTTGGCACCGACACTCAAAAGTACAACCTCTTGATCTTGCAACACCGATAGTAAAGCGGCTGGGTCATCCCCTTTTAGTACGACAACTCTTTGGGCAACGTCTTCCAGGCTAGCCACACGTTCGGGAGTGGTTGTGGTAGCCGTAACATTCAAACCTAATTCTTGACGCCAGTGGTGAGCGATCGCTTTTCCTACATAGCCACAGCCGATAATCGCAACGTTCATTTAGCTAGCTCTTTTTCAATTGCAGCAATCAATTCCGGTGAATCTGGCTTCACGCCACTCTTGAAACGAGCAACTACCTCACCCTGCTTACCAATCAAGAATTTCTCAAAATTCCAAGCAACCTCCCCCGTTGGCTGCACTGTACTGGTGAGTTGGGTATAAAGTGGGTGCTGTTCGGAACCCTTAGCATGAACTTTATCAAATAGTTCAAAGTTAACGCCGTAGTTGGTCGTGCAAAACTCTACAATCTCAGCATTACTCCCTGGCTCTTGCGCTCCAAAGTCATTGCAGGGAAACGCCAAAATGCGTAACCCAGCGTCTCGGTACTGCTGATTTAACTTCTCTAATCCATCGTACTGGGGTGTATAGCCGCAGTAGGAAGCGACGTTGACGATTAAGAGAACGTTTCCAGAGTAGTCTGATAGCTGCTTTTCCTTTCCGTCTATCGTCTTTACGGAGATGTCCGATACTGTGTTGCTCATCTTGATGCCTAGAGAAATTAGGTGATTGTTTTTACTTTAACTAGAGCCGCAGAGAAATCCCCATTAGTGACAGAGGCGGTTTTATCGAACCGTAGGTGAGTATCACCAATGTCTCAAGTGGGGATGAAAAGCGGGTTAATTGAGGGGGTTCAATACCCCTTCAATTAACAAGCGACGAATCAGCTCCCTAACGACATCATTTTGGCTACGCTCTGTGATCTTGCAATATTTAGCAAGATGCTCTTTTTCTCGTTCAGAAATACGAATGTTTAGCTGGCTCATACTAGCAAATATGTATCAATACTGCTAGTATTGTAGCGGTTGCTAACCCTCCTAACTGTCTGGAACAGACAGGTTTAATCCGAAGTAGCAGTAATATGCTTACCGCAGAAACATCAGAGCTTGGGGAAAGAACATGACCGCTGGTACGCAGGTTACGCCCTGCGGTAAAGCGCGACCTGAACTGGTCGTTTAGAACGGGAAGCCGACTTCCCTAGAGGATTCACACCCTCTACCCTCACGTAAAAGACTTCAGGGGGCGACAAGCGCCCCCAAAGCCAGACATCAAAAGAGTTTTACAT
>JALYGX010000408.1 GCA_030776905.1 Cyanobacteriota bacterium
GTCTGATTGGGTGTGAAAGTACCTGGTGTGGTTTGATTGGGTGTGGTCTGATTGGGTGTGAAGGTACCTGGTGTGGTCTGACCTGGTGTGGTCTGATTGGGTGTGAAAGTACCTGGTCTGGTTTGATTGGGCGTGGTCTGAACAGGTGTGATAATTTGGGGTGTGTTGGTTTCTGGTGTATTAGTCCCTGGAGGAATATTACTGGGTGTAATAGTATTTGGAGTGGTTTGATTTGGAGTGAAAGTACCTGGTGCAGGCGTTCCCTGCGGAGACCTTCCCGGTGTAATAATATCTGGTCTGGTATTACCGGGTGTAGTTCCGTCAGTTTGAGCCACAGTAGGAGCTACGGTTTTTGGAGTCTCACCTGTGAGAAGAGAAGCAGAAGTCCGAGTCGTTCCTGGGATAGGCTGTGCCGCTGACTCGCCGATGAAGGGATTCTCTACTTGGACTGGGTTGGCAGCTAAGTTAGATTGGGGCAGTACTACAGGGGAATTGTTTGTCTGAGTCGTTACGGGAGCGTTTTGCCAAGGGTTTGACGAAGCGATCGCTTCATTTAGATCAGATGAAACTGTATTAGCTGAAACTGTCTCAGCTTGAACTCCCAGCTCATTCAAACCAAGCATTAGAGTAGCAGCACCTAGCAACAAGGAAACTTTTGTGAAACCAACAGTCTTCATAAAATCTTCGGAACTTTGTAAGTATCGGCTAAAAGGGACGTGCTGAGAAAATTTTCTTTTGTGCTTTCATAAGGATTGCAGTGCAGATTGACAACATACTTAAAGTTTGCAGAGCCAGGAAATTGGTATTGAAATAACTACTTTGAAAATTTAATCAGCACTATCGAGTAAGATTAAATACTGCGTTTTCAATTAGCGTCTATCTAGAGAGTGAGGATCATCTTCAACAACAAGGATTAGGTAGCGATCTCTTCAGCCGTTAAAGGCACAGAGGCATGAACCAATGTTAAAAGCGGCCCAGCTTGCTCAGTACCATTCACGGCTAGGTCACTATGGCACAGGTATACTCGGTCACCAGCACGACCCAGTAAATCGCGCAAAATCCGCTGCAACCGCTCGTCATCGGCATGGAGTTTATCTTCCTCTGTCCAGGGGCGTTGGTGTACCCGCCACTCATCTAGAAATAAGTTAGCTCCAAACAAAGTTGCTGCACCGCCTTTGCTCCAGAGAGGGGAACCTGCATCGAGCCAGAATTGCCAACGGTGGAAGCGACGACTAGCGCGGTATTGAAAGATAGTGGCTAAAGTCACCGCACCCCTAGCGGCGGGTGCAAGGCGGCGAACTGGGTAGGGATTGGCGGTAACAGTTCCGCTACGCAGCATTTGAATGAATTGCCCAATTGTTGTATGGCTGGGAGTCCCCCCTCTCTCTACGCCCGTGCTATCAATTCCTGTTTGGGAGGTAGGGGAGTTAGAAGCTGACGCTTTAGTGGGGATTTGCCGCAGTCGTCCATCGACTTCCCAATAATGTTGAGCGGTTTCCATCAGTTCCCGTAAGGCGGATAACTGGTCGTAGGGGAGGTTGCTGCCATTCCACAAAAACTTTTGAATGGCTCGGTCGAGAACTACGATGCAAGAAGGGATAAGGCGCTGCTGTTGTTGCGATCGCTGTACCTCTAACCACTGCACAATCTCTGAATAAGCTGCTGTCGCGCGATGTCCTAAGCGATCCCAACGAGGAAATGACTCTACTGGCAGTAAGTGGGGTTGTTCCGGGTTGGGGGAATAGCAGTAATCGGCTAATAAACCAGCACGAACTGGATCGATGTGAAGAATGGGAAGTGGCGAGTCTGCCCTTGCTGTTCCTATTTCCTCTGGCTTGCGACTTAGAACAACCAGCATTTCGGCGATCGCATCTCGGTCTACTAAGCGTCCTAAACCTGGATAAACCAGTGCTAAAAGCGTCAGCAGGGCGCGAATCATCGGCGAACTAATTAGCGGACGCTGGTCGTTGAGTGGCTCTACGGCTATGCCTTGGCTGATGAAGATTTCTGTGAGGGTATAGCGTGCGATCGCATCTAAACCAGGGGCGATTACAGCCACCTCTCCTGGTTGCACTTGCCCTGATTTTACCCCGTCAATAATCACCTGAGCTGTCTGTCGCAATAAAGCGGCACGGGAGGTGGTTTGAATGGACTGTACGGACTCCGGTAGACCTGTGAGAACCATCGGGTCGCTGACTAATTGCACTACGACTTCTCCCAACGTTTCCGTCAACGAGCCAATGGGAGGTGTATTCAAGGCTTCGATCTGGCAGCGCCCTGCCAAACCTTCAAGATAGTTGGGGTCGGCATTCAAACCGAGACGTATCTTGCCGTCCGGATTGTAGCTAAATGCTCCGACTGCGCCTTGATTTAATAAGTACTCGAATAAGTCCCGTGCGATCGCAGGATAATCATCTACATCATCTGCTATCACTCCTCGATATCGCTGTCTCAAATGCTCTTGATAGGTCGCATCTGCCAACAACTCCTTCCAATACAGTTCGCAAATAATTCCATAAGTCAATAATCCCCGCTCCAGACACCAGTGCCGCCAGTTCAAGAGCATCTGCCCTACACCGTCCCAAAGCTCTGCCGTGCCCTCTTCTTCAGGAATCCCCTGTTGGAGAATGGCGGGAATATCCTCAGTTGGCGTCCCACTCACCGCCGCCAATTGCAACAAATCCAAGATGCGGCGAACTTTTAGGTATTCGTCCGCCCCCGGTAGCTGAGGACTCCAATTGTCTAAATGCGATCGCCATAACCCAGTCGCCAACTGCTGCTCGGTTTCCGGGCGTAGCCGTAGCGGGAATTGTGCCCTAAGATTCAAGCGCTGAATTAACAAGGGCCAGAATAGCATCACTTCATCTTGAAAAAAGCCCAAAGGCGTCTTGGCAAGAACGGGATGCTTTCCTTGGATTGCTACAGTCAGCCGTTCTACCAAGTCGCGCCGATTATCATCGTTAGCGGCGAATACTAAGATGGCAGGTATCATTTGGCGATGCCGAAGGCGGTTCGCTGCGCTACCATCGCGACGATTTATCCGTGAGGCGGAGCGGGAAATTTGCGTGGCTTTGCCCAGTCCTTCTTCAATCCATTGCTGAAATTGACTCACAAGGCGAGTTGTCTTGCCAGTACGAGTTGAGCCAGTTATCCAAATTGAATTTTTAAGCACTAATTCACCTTCGATTAATTTGTTAATATACTACGTACATATTTATTGAGTTCTACTAAGCTAGAGAGTTAGAACTCGCTTGTAATAGTTCATGCTGTTAAGAACAGCTACTTCGATGAATCTAAATAGTATCTTACGCGCTGCTAATCGATGGTTTTTAGATACTCCTGAGAGAGCTTTAGACCAAGCCTACAAAGCGGCATTAATGATTAAAGCGATCGAAGATGAACATTTTAATGGCAAAAAAGTATCATTCGATTCCACCGACCAAAGTAGCAGTGTAGTTGCTTATTTTGAAGCCGATCTCAATAAATACTTGCAAAGGGTACGGGTCAGGCTTGCAGAATTTAAGAGCAGTCGTTCTGTTTTTAGTGGTTCTGAGCCAAAACGTATAAAAACTAATAGTGTAGAGGCAATTGGAAACCCTGCTCGATACTATCCCCTAGAACTCAATGAAAAGCAATCTATCATTATCGAAAAGCTAAACTTTATTGATAGTATTATAGCAAAATATTCAGAAACGAAATCTCCTGCAACCTCTTTAGTACCCTTGTCCACAAACAAATTAAATCAAGTTATTAAATCTGATATTAATGACTTGCTAACTAATGAAGGTAATAGTGATGAAATAAAGCCTTTACAAAAAGCAAAAATCACCAATAATGGACAAGTTGCGAAGGTTGATACCGTAGCGGATAAAACTGGTGTATTACCCCGCTCCATCTTAAGAACATTTAGCAGAATTCAGGAAGAATTAGACCCAAAAGCGGAAGAAAAAGTTGTCAAAAACTTCCGAAACTCTAAGCTGAAAACTATCATATCTCTGAAGTTTCTACTGACGTTAATTATTGTTCCAATTCTAACTCAACAGATTACCAAAACTTTTGTGGTAGGTCCAATCATTGATCACG
>JALYGX010000409.1 GCA_030776905.1 Cyanobacteriota bacterium
GGAATCACAAACTGCAAATTTTTGTTTTCTTCGATGACTTCATTAGCATCGGAGGAATAGCACATCGCTATCAGTAAATCTCCACTCAAAACTTGCTCTCGCCAAGAATCAGACGTAAATGAAGCGATGTTTGGCTTTAACTCCACCAGCTTTTCATACGCCTTTTGAATTTCCTGGGGATTTCTTGAGTTATAGGAATAGCCCATCATTTTCAACACTGCCCCCATGACTTCTCGGACATCATTAAGCAATGACATTCGCTTCGTTAGTTGCTTCTGATTTTCCCAAAGGTACGTCCAATCTTGTGGTGCTTGCTTAAGTTTCTGAGTGTTGTAGATTAAACCCGTTGTTCCCCAGCTTAGGGGGACGCTGTGTAGATTTCCAGGGTCATATTCGGGATTGAGAAACCGAGTAGATAGTCGATCTAGACCTGTAAGGCGTGAGAAGTCAAGTTGGGTCAACATTCCCATCTCGGTCATCTTCTGCACCATATAGTCAGAAGGATAAATGATACTGTAATCACCTCCGTTTCCTGCCTGAAGTCGAGCGAGCATCACCTCATTAGAATCATAGACATTGGCTACAGCTTTGATGCCCGTTTCTTTGGTAAAGCGGTTGAGCAAATCCTGATCGGTATAGCCAGCCCAAGTGTAGATAAATAACTCTTTTGAAGACCTTTGATTACTCGCTTGCGCCCGCACCTCACCCAGCTTCCAGCCACACCCAGACAGTACCTTACTGCTAAGTGTTGCCAAGCCGGCTAGCTGCAAGAACTGACGGCGTTTGAGCCGTCGTGGGAATCGGTATTGATGGTTATTGGTCATTGGCTATTTGTTGGTTGTTGTGGCTTTGTACAAATGACGAATGACTACTTAGCAATAACGTACTGCTTGTTCGAGAGGAAGTGGTTCACCCGTTTCAGCGTCTGTGTTGTGACAGGCAAACATGGCGTTAGGGCTAAGTTTCTCAAATTCCAGATCGTTGCCATCTCCTTGGAGGATGTAGCCTCTGAGTTCTTTAATCGGTAGCTGAGTGAATTCATCAATTTCTGAAGTGAAAGAACGGAGAATCAGCGATCCACAAGGGTGGCAACCCACCCGGAGTTTGGCAATGAATAATTCTTTAACTCCCCAATAATCGCCGTAGATGATTTCCTGTCCTTGGCGGGTTAGTTTCATCACCAAGGGTTCGCCGTCGCTGTCGAGAAACGTAGCGATCGCTTTTGAACAACAGTGAGACTCTAACTCATGTAGAAACGCCTGCACCCCTGGTGTTTCCATCTAACCTTACTCCTCCAAAGCCAGACAATCGCTAGCTGCCCAACGGGCATAAACTGGAGTATTAGAGTCTGGCAACTTGTTGGTCACGTTGGGCAACATGACGGTAATGCGATCGCCACTGAGCAACTCCACCAAATAATGAACGTGAGTGCCCAGGTACATAACGTGCTGGAGACGACCTTCAAAGCAATTAATCTTGGACTCTGGCGGAGTGAGACTGAGGCGAATCTTCTCAGGGCGAACACTCACCACCAACTCGTGAGAATTGCTAGGAGCCTCTTGAGGAGACTTGGGTTGCACTACAATCTTCAAACCCGTCGTGGTTGTAATCTGAAGGCTGGACGTATCAACCGAGTCCAACCGCCCCTTAAATAAATTCGTATCTCCAATAAAATCCGCGACAAACGTTGTCTGGGGACGTTCGTAGATGTCTGCGGGAGTACCAATTTGCTCAATTTTCCCAGCACGCATCACCGCAATGCGATCAGAAAGACTCATCGCTTCTTCTTGGTCGTGGGTAACCAAAACAAACGTCAATCCCAAGTCCTTGTGCAGATTCGATAGCTCTACCTGCATTTCTTTGCGCAGCTTTAAATCCAAAGCCCCCAACGGTTCATCCAATAACACTACCGTCGGTCGGTTCACCAACGCCCGCGCTAACGCCACCCGTTGCTGTTGTCCTCCAGACAGTTGAGACGGAAATCGATTCGCTAAACCCTCCAGCTTCACTTGTTTAAGCGCTTGTTTGACTCGCTCCTCAACCTCTGCTGGTTTAATCTTTTTGAGCCGCAGACCAAAAGCAACATTCTCCGACACCCTCAGGTGATTGAACAGCGCATAGCTTTGAAACACCGTGTTTACCGGTCGTCGGTGGGGTGGGATATGATTCATTGACTGCCCCTGAATCAGCACCTCTCCGGCTGAGGGCATCTCGAATCCTGCTATTAAGCGTAGGGTGGTTGTTTTGCCACAGCCAGAGGGACCGAGAATACTGAAAAACTCTCCTCGGTGAATAGTCAGGTCAACACCACGGACGGCTGTCTCTCCATCGAACACTTTGAAAACCTTGCGGAGTTCAACATCAAGCTCAGTAGCAGTATCCGGAGAGCGTTGTTCTTTAACGGAAGTTTGAGACATAGTGGTTATTTCAGTAACGGCGATGCTCTATCCTTGAGAGCGTCATTGTGTCTGAGCCGTTGAGCGTTGTTTCCATACTTGGGTTTATTTTATCTGTATGAACTGGCGTCTTGATGAGTTATCACTTCATATCACAAAGAAAGGAGAGTAGGGCATGAGCTGTTTGTTTGTAACAAAAACGTTATGAGTCACACTAGACTAGGTAAAAATTACTCTTAGATTTAAGCGGCTAAAAGGTGTTGATATGACTGTAATTCAGCCTTCTTCCAGGGGTCGTCAAGTTACCCCCCGTACCGTTGGGCGTAATTATCAATCGCTGTTCGTCATGTTAATTGTCAGCGTATTCCTCTTAGGAGGAATTGGCTCTCGTTTAGCTTACTTACAGTTGGTTGAGGGAGACCGCAACCGACAGCTAGCCGAGAATAACCGGATTCGTCTGATTCCCAAGCAGCCCGTGCGGGGCAATATTTTTGACCGTAAGGGAAAACTTTTGGCAAGTAGTCGGTTATCCTACGCCGTGTATGTCTGGCCGATCGCTCTCAAGCAAGCTCAGTGGCCTGCCACGCTCAAACGCCTCTCGAAGATTTTGAATATTCCCGAAGCGGAGATGCAAAAACGCCTGGAAAAAGCAGGCTATACCTCACCTGAACTACTTCGGATTGCCCGTGATATTAATCCTGCCCAGTATACTGCGCTAGCGGAGTTCAGCAATGAACTAGAGGGAGTAGAGGTCGATACGGAAGCCGTGCGCAACTATCCCAATGGCGATATAGCCGCTCACGTCCTCGGTTACACGGGTGAACTCAACGACGAAGAACTCGCCAAACGCAGAGAGCAAAACTATCGTCCGGGTGACATTGTAGGTCAAATGGGCGTCGAGGAAGCGTTTGAGGAGACGCTGCGGGGAGAATGGGGCGGTCAGCAGGTTGAAGTTGATGGTGCGGGTCAGGTTCTTAGAGTTTTGGGTCACAAAAAAGCCAAACCCGGTAAGGATGTTTATTTAACGATCGATCTGGACGTGCAGAAGGCAGCAGAGGCAGCTTTAGGTAGACGTAAAGGTGCGGTTGTGGCAATGAATCCGAACAATGGGGCTGTTTTGGCAATGGTCAGTCACCCGACATTTGACCCCAATATTTTCTCCACCCGCATTACCCCAGCCATCTGGAAGCGACTGCAAAGCGAAGACCACCCCTTTGTCAACCGCGCTCTACGAGGCTTTCCACCCGCGAGTACGTTCAAGATTGTCACGGCGACGGCTGGGATAGAATCCGGGAAGTTCTCTCCCAATACTGTGCTACAAACCTACGGTGCTCTGACTATCGGCGGGGTGACGTTTGGAGAATGGAACCATGCTGGATTTGGCCCCTTGGGCTTTGTGGGGGCGATGGCGATGAGTAGCGATACGTTCTTTTATCAAATTGGCAGGGGAATGGGTGGAGAAAAGCTAATTGAGTGGACTCGTAAGTATGGCTTTGGGCAAAAAACTGGCATTGAGCTGAAGAGCGAGGATGCTGAGGGTTTGGTGGCAGATGATGCCTGGAAGCAAAAAAATATGCAGTTAGAGTGGACAGTTGGGGATACGGTCAATATGTCCATCGGTCAGGGGTTCCTCCAGGCAACACCCTTGCAAGTAGCTGGTATGTTTGCCGTGCCAGCGAATGGCGGCTACCGAGTTAAGCCACACCTACTCAAAAATGATGAAGACTCCAAACAGTGGCGTCAGTCCTTACAGATCAAACCAGAAACACTTAAAGTAGTCCAAGACGGACTGCGACAAGTGGTATCTGCTGGTACTGGTGCAGTTATGAATGTGCCAGATATTCCACCCTCTTCTGGAAAGAGTGGGACGGCAGAAGCGCCTCCCGGTGAGTCTCACGCCTGGTTTGGAGCCTATGGCCCTACTGAGAAACCAGAAATTGTGGTTGTGGCTTTTTGCGAGCATTCTGGCGGCGGTGGCGGTAAGACGGCAGCCCCGATCGTACTCCAGGTGATGAAGACTTACTTTAAGAAGAATAAACCGATCGCACCTGCGAAACCTAAACCAGCAACTCCTAAAAAGATTAGTCAGTAGTCATTGGTCATTGGTCATTGGTCATTGGTTGACTACAGTTGGCTCATAACTAAAACCCAATGCGATATCGGTTTGGTTTCGTGCCTCAACCCAACCTACGCTCATTGAATGCAACTTGGTATGACTAGGGACTAATGACTAATGACTTTGCATTGTTAATTTGAGACGCTTTCTCATTTTTGCCATTTTTGAGCGATCTCGTTTATCATTGCTGGTTTCTCTGTTGGTAGACTTATCCTCCCACCCCGTCTTATGTGGTGGGCAACAAAAGCGGGGTTGTGTGAGGATTCTGACATGGATAGGAGATAAAAGCCACAATTGACAAGAGAGACACTATAAGCACTTCGAGATATGGTAGGTAAAGACACCGCCGTAAAGGTGGAGGTGAGCGATCGCGATTTAGAAAATGCTTTCCAGTTGTTGCCAGCACTCCGTGCCGCTACTCGTACCAGCGCATCGCTGGGCTTGGTACATCACACTCTCACATTCAAGTTGAGTATTACCACACTCAGTGCTACAAAACTGTGTCAGTTGTGTCAGGATTTGGAAAACATGAGTAGGGGTGGCACTACAATGGCGACACCAGCATGGGTGTCTCCATTAGAGGTTGAGTACGAACGGGTTGAGGCAACTTTACAAGCCCACCAACAGCGATATCAGCGATATCAAGGATGAATGCAGTTTCTCTCCCCGAAAGCACACCGGTCATTTTAGTTGTGGATGACGATCAGTTTACACGGCAATTGCTACGCCGAGTTATGGAAAAAGAAGGCTATCAGGTTATCGAGGCAGCTAACGGCGAGCAGGGTTTAGAAGCCTACAAACGCCTCAAGCCCCATCTTGTCTTGTTAGATGCCTTGATGCCTGTGATGGACGGCTTTACTTGCTGTACTCAGCTACAAATGCTTGGCAGTGATAAGTCGATTGAAAGTGAGGTTTTTGTGGACGAAAGCTTTCAAGACGCTTCCCGCACGCCAGTACTGATGATTACGGGTCTTGAAGATCAAGAGTCGGTAGACCGAGCCTTTGCCGTCGGAGCCACGGATTACCTGACTAAGCCGATTCACTTGGCGGTGCTGCGCCAGCGAGTACGCCGTATTATCCAGCAGTCTCAGCTCTATCAAAAACTAGAAATAGCTAATCGAGAATTGCAGCGTCTAGCGGCTCTTGATGGATTAACAGGTGTGGCAAACCGACGCAGGTTTGATGAGTACCTTGATGCAGAGTGGCGGCGTATGGCACGCGAAAAATTGCCTTTATCCCTCATTCTTTGTGACATCGACTTTTTTAAGCGATACAACGATACCTACGGTCATCAAGCGGGTGATGCTTGTTTACGTCGAGTTGCCGATTCCCTACGCTTTTGTGCAAGGCGATCGGTTGATTTAGTTGCTCGCTACGGAGGTGAAGAGTTTGCCGTGATTTTGCCCAACACCACAGCGGGGGGTGCTTTTCTAGTCGCTGAGGAAATTCGGACAGTCGTTAATACGTTAAAAATTGACCATGCCCAATCTGCCGTGAGTCAACACGTTACTCTTAGCTTGGGCGTTGCTTGTATGCATCCGACGCATAATACTGCACCCTCAATAGTGGTTGCAGCAGCTGACGCGGCACTGTATCAAGCCAAAGCGGCAGGGCGCAATACGTGCTTTCCCCAGATTTCCGCGTCTTAAGCGAGCGGATTGAGTTATGGGTTAAAACGTTCCAGTATCGCTTCGCCCCGGCGGTAGATCTCACGAGCGTAGTCTGTCCAAACTCCTTGTCCCCAGTAACGGAAACAGCTTGTCTGTAGCAACAGATTGTTCAGGAGTGCTTCGCGGTAACGAGATTCTTTGGTCAGGGTTTCTGCTGAGTTGCCAGACAAAGTAACGTTGTTAGATGCTGACTTAGCTTGGCACAAGGGATCGATTTTTTCATGAAACAAAGCGCTTAGTTGATTCATCGGAGTTAGGACGTTTTCATATCCCTTGACCCAGCTAAGATGATTCGTCCAAGAGGCTCCATCCATGTGGAAGTTGGGGTTAGACTGCTTTAATTCATCAATAGCATTGGCGACAGCTTCTGGAGTACAACGTTCACTAGGCACTTTCTCCCAGATGTGGTGTTGACCGATCGCTTGACAAGCTGGATAGTCCTCTGGCGTACAACCTGCTGCCTCGATTAGCTCTAGATACTCCGTACCTGTCACACCCACAACACCCGTTCTTCCTCCGCCTTGCTGCCCCATTTCATACCAAGCTTGTTTAAACCCACTCGGAAACTCATTCATCATGACGCCGCCATTTTCCCCATCTCCAATTTGGGAGACAATGGGCGGAACTGATACATTTCCTAATAGCTGTCGAGACAAGGTCTTTGCTTCGTAGTAAGGCTGCATTTGAGCCACTAATTTTGTATCTGAACCTTGGGTTTTAATTAATGCCGTAATGCTTAGAGTTTCTCCTTGGGAGTTACGGGCAACAAGACGGTGAGGTAAATGCTTATATTGCAGGGATTGACCTGTTAACGTTTCAACCGAATGTTCTTGAACGAGTAACCAACGGTATCCACATTCTTTCAGAGCTTTAACAAATTCAAAAAGCGTATCGGGATGATTGGGGAGGTGCATTTCTGGAGGCGAAAAACCCTTGACTCTCGCTAGGGCATCCCAACCAAAAATGGCAGCAAAATGATGTTGCCATGCTTGAATCTGTAACTTGATATCTGGAATTGGAGTGGAAGGAACAACAGTATGGCTCCACATCGTACCAAGCCATTCTACATAAGGCTGATAGGTCGGGTCGCAGGTGATGCGCTTGAGATTTTCTAGAATATCTCCCCGTCCCATTTGTCGGAGTCCCCAGAGGAGATTGCCAGAGTAATCCAACATGACGCGAGGATTACAACCATTAGCGACGAGTTCGGGGATGAAATCCCCCATGCGGCTATAGCAATAAGCAAATGGCCCTGCATTATGGTTGTCGCCCTCGTTTTGATGCTCGAACATATATTGCAGGTGGCTGATATAGTCGCCATTCCAGCCAGCCGGGACTGTGGGCTGATGCATATGGAGAGCGATCGCAAAAGTCGCCGTTACGTCCTCTAACCGAATATTTGTATTGGGTAAAAATACAGGTTCATTCTGGTTAACTACTTGAGAAACTTCTTCTTCCCAACCTGAAATATTAGGCAATCCATCAACAAGTTCAGGTAATTCGGGTCGCGTTGTTTTGGGAGATGAAGTAATCATTTATGGCTACCCTTAAATTGTATAAGTTTTAACTATTTTAATAGTGTATCACAGACATTATAAATTAACACTTCAATTGATTTTTTAAATTTAATTGAGTGCGCTTTGATTTATATTTACTTTTAAAGGATTTATTTACCGAAAATTTAGGTAACAGCAGATTCTAATAGCTGGATAGTACCTTTACTGGCATCAATTTCAACGTCTGCACCGATCGGGATGATAAATTTATTTTTGATGTGACCAATCATTGAACCATTCCAGGCAGGAATTCTTAAGGGTTGGATGTGGTCTCTCAACACTTGCGCCAACGTCAGCGAAGCCTCGCCATCCTTCTGAGAGTTTTCTCGGGTAATGCGATCGCAATTAGTACATTGCCCAAAAACAAACCCCGCAATTTGTTCCAGAATCCCAGCTAATTTTAACTGAGTCAGCATCCGGTCTACCCGGTAAACTTCTTCCCCAATGTCTTCCACAAATAAGATCGTGTCTTTCCAAGCAGGTAGATAAGGTGAACCCACCATCGCCGAAAGCACAGATAAATTGCCGCCTACCAGTGTTCCCTTAGCTTTTCCAGGAGTAATAGTTTCTACACGGTAGGGGGTAGGGGAGTCGCTAGTCTTAATATTTTGCAGGGTGAAAACGTCCCCTTGAAATAGGACGCGCTTGACGTAATCCACGGTAAACGGATTCCAAGAGGATTGTCCCGTAGGTCCATGAAACGTGACAAGACCACTTTTGGCATAAATTCCAACTAACAGGGACGTAATATCGCTCAAGCCGATCAAGATTTTCGGATGAGAGCGAATCAGTGAGTAATCTAGAAATGGCAAAATCCGATTACAGCCCCAACCGCCTTTCATGGGCAAGATAGCCTGAACAGATGAATCGGCGAACATCGCGTTCACATCAGCAGCGCGGTTAGCATCCGATCCCGCTAAGTATCCGTAACGGTTTAAGACATAAGCGCCTAACTTAACCTTTAACCCCAGTTTTGCCAGAACTTGCTTGGTATCCTCAAGGTCTTGTCGGCCTATGTAACCAGCCGGGGCAATTAATCCTACAGTATCGCCGGCTTTTAAGCGGGGTGGCTTCAGAATGGAGTTTGGGGAGGGTTTCGCTTGGGCAATAAGCGGCAACTGAGTAGAAATTGCAGTTAGTCCAAAGGCTGTGAGAAAGTTACGGCGATTGCGGGTCATTCTGGATAAGATTTGAGGTATTTCCAGGGACTGTTGCTAAGGGCTAAGAGTTTCCAGTAGCGTTTTAAGAATGAGATAGGTAGAGGTAGCTCCAGGGTCTTGATGATTAGCACTGCGATCGCCTAAATAACTCGCTCTTCCTTTCTTCGCTACGAGTGGGATAGTATCTTTCATGCCTTGTTCAGCGGCTGCTACAGCTTGTTGTAAGGCGGCTTGAGTACTTGCGCCCTTAGCTACAGATTGTTTGAAGGTATCCGAGGCGGGTGAGAGGGCATCAAGCATTGTCTTATCGCCCAAGTTTGCCTTACCCCGTTGCACAACGCCATCTACACCTGCCTGGAGTAGCGCTACCAAATCCTCATCATTCAGTTCCGACTTACCAACAACCGCTGTACTCGCCCTCAGGAAGAGAGTGCCATAAAGCGGCCCACTCGCACCACCAACGCTGGAGATGAGGGTCATGCTGACAGTTTTCAGGATGCTACCAATATCCTGGTCAGCGACACTCGGAAGCTGGCTAACAACTTTTTGAAAACCTCGATTCATATTGATACCGTGGTCAGCATCCCCAATAGCGGCATCCAGTTCCGTCAGATAGTCCTTATTCTGCTCTAGCACCACTGCCACAGCCTGCAACCACTGAATAATTTGCTGTTTCGTTACCATCTTTCCCTACAAATCAACACTCTCTTCTACATACCCCAACGCAAGCTTGGCGTTTTGACGGGGGCATCCCAGAGTCGAATCATCTCATCATCTAGCTTCAGCAGGGTGATGGAACAGCCTTGCATATCCAGGGAGGTAATATAGGGACCCACTAAGTTGCGGACGATGTGCAGCCCCTTCTTTTCACAAATTTCTGTCAACTTGCGATAGACGATGTACAACTCTGAAAGCGGAGTGCCACCCATACTGTTAACAAAGGCGAGAACTGAATCACCATTTTGAAACGGAGGGTCAGTCAGTTCTACGTCTATCCATTCTCCTTTATCGGCATTCCATTCCCGCACCGTGCGGCTGTAGTCTGAGTCCTCAATAATGGAAATAGCCAGCATCTCAGTAATTTCATCCGCTGACTTTAGAGGCATTCGTTGCCGTCCTGGTTCTCCGTGAATGCCGATACCAAATTCTATTTCATCATCACCCAGGTTAAACGTGGGGCTACCTTTGGCAGGTACGGTGCAAGACGTTAGTGCCATTCCCATGCTGCGCCCGTTGAGGTTGACTCGGCGGCAGAGGTCAGCTAGCTGCTTCAAGTTATACCCCTGCTGGGCAGCAGCACCACAGATTTTTTCAGCGAGTACAGTGGTGCCGACACCCCGACGCCCCTGAGTGTAGAGGCTGTCTTTAACAGCAACATCATCATCAATCAGAATATTGAGTACCTGGATGCCTTCGGAGTGGGCGAGTTCAGCAGCCATCTCGAAGTTCATCACATCGCCACTGTAGTTTTTGACGATATTGAGGATACCCGCACCCCCGTTGACCACCTTGGCAGCTTCTAGCATCTGGTCAGGCGTAGGAGAGGTGAAGACTTCGCCGGGACAAGCTGCATCTAACATCCCAATGCCGACAAAGCCGCCGTGCATGGGTTCGTGTCCGCTACCGCCACCGGAGATAACGGCGACTTTACCTTGAACGGGTGCATCGGCGCGATAGATGAAGTGGGGGTCAAGGTGAACTTTGAGTAGGTTGGCATGGGCAGCCGCCATGCCTTCCAGGCTTTCGCGTACTACGTCGTCAGGGTTGTTAATAAGCTTTTTCATTATCTTCCTCCTAATCCCTAGACAAGAAGATTAAACAATCCTTCAGTATAGAGAATTGGTCGCCATGCGAAATATGATGAAACGTGCGATCGCTTCATGGATGCCACTGGGATAGATTTTGGCAACTTCCGGGTCGCTCTTTTCGTGTCTATGCCTTCATCGCCCTACCCAGATGATCAGCTAGGCAGCTAGGATTGTTGAGTCGAGAAGCGATAAGTTATGTGCAAAGTTATTTTTGGACAACCCCTAAACTAAACTCCATCCAATTTGCAAATCTTGAAGATGGGGAAAACGTAAAAGGGAAAGGAAAACGCAACAGTAGAGTCTTCCTTCCCCCTTCCCCTATCAAACTCGGCTACCAACAATACTTGGTAAAGCCGTAATATCTACTCAATAAGGCTTTATTAAGTAATTTGGGGCTTTAGTAATGGTATTGACATAGAAGTCAGAACCCACTGTTAGCTGCAAATCCTTTTTTGGGTCAATGATTATCTGGTTGTTGTTTTGCTGCTGATTAGAGTCGCGACTAGTCAAAACACTGCCCAAAATACCTCCAACATTCCCGGCTTGACCCAAAATACCTCCAACATTCCCGGCTTGACCCAAAATACCCCCGATACCTCCTCGTTGCCCAGTCACACGTCCTAGAAG
>JALYGX010000410.1 GCA_030776905.1 Cyanobacteriota bacterium
GTCTACCATTGCTTTCTGGGTAATTGGTTTTGGATTGATGTTCAGCGATGGTAATCCTTTCTTCGGACTGGGTGGTTGGTTTTTGAGTGGAGCTGATAACAGTCCTGCAACAGGAGATGCTTACAAAGGAATTTTTGGCTCTCTCAATTGGACAGGCGTGCCACTGCTAGCTAAGTTCTTTTTCCAATTGGTGTTTGCTGGAACAGCAGCCACGATTGTTTCCGGTGCTGTAGCGGAACGAATTAAGTTTGTTGACTTTTTGGTTTTCAGTCTCTTGCTAGTGGGTATTGCCTATCCGATCACAGGGCACTGGATCTGGGGCGGTGGCTGGCTTGCAAAAGCAAACTTCTGGGATTTTGCTGGTTCTACTGTGGTTCACTCCGTTGGAGGTTGGGCAGCTTTAATGGGGGCGGCATTCCTAGGACCACGCCTGGGTCGATATCAAGATGGTCAAGTGACGGCGATGCCCGGTCACAATATGAGCATCGCTACTTTAGGTTGCTTGATTCTCTGGCTCGGCTGGTTTGGTTTCAACCCTGGTTCAACGATGGCTGTCGATCCAAATGCGATCGCTCACATTGCGATCACTACCAACACGGCTGCTGCATTTGGTGGTCTTGCCGCCACAGTCACGGCTTGGCTGTATCTCGGTAAGCCTGATCTATCTATGGTGATCAACGGCATCCTAGCCGGTTTAGTAGGAGTGACAGCAAGTTGTGCTTGGATCAGCATTCCCTCCTCTGCAATCATTGGGTTCGTTGCTGGCGTCCTAGTTGTTTTCTGTGTTGGTTTCTTTGACAAAATCAAGATTGATGACCCCGTAGGTGCGACCTCAGTTCACCTAGTTTGCGGTGTGTGGGGAACCTTAGCCGTAGGTTTGTTCAGTGTCGGTCCTAATGTCGTCTTGCGGGGAGGAAGCCCATTATACACAGCAGGTCCGGCAGCGGGTTTGTTCTTCGGCGGTGGCTTGACCCAGGTGATTCCTCAGATTATCGGGATTCTTTCCGTCGGAGGAATAACTGTTCTCCTCAGCACCATCTTCTGGTTGGCACTGAAGGCGAGTCTTGGCATCCGTGTGACTCCCGAAGAGGAACTGGAAGGTTTAGACATTGGCGAACACGGTATGGAAGCCTACAGTGGGTTCGTTAAAGAGATCGGTACAAGCGGTGTACACAATGCTGGCAGTGGTATGGCTGGTAGGGCAGGTGAAGTTCCCGGTAGCTACTAATTAATTAAACTTTCTCAAATTGCCTCAATTGCCAAACTACTAAAATCCCGCCTGCCTTTTTGAATTTTGAGTTAGAAGACAGGCGGGATTTTTAGGCTCGATAGCCATGTCTACCGTTGTTGCGGATTCATCCTCCATATCCTTTCCAAGGTTTCAATCTGCTGGACTAGAACCGTCGCCCGATGAAAGCGATGCTTTCTATACTGAAGTCCTATTAAGATATAGACAATGAACATGAAGGTAACAAAAAGTCCTCCAGCCATGTTACTAACTTGATTGGTTGGCTCTACTGAGCTGGATTGACTAGACTGAGTTACCTGAGAAGCTGCTGTAGTAGGAAGAGATTCCATACTCTTAGTAGCTTTACCCTGCTGGATTAATCCTGAGCTTTGAATCTCACCGCTACTACTTTCAACGTCAAAGGTTAAAGGTTGTAGCTCTTTTATATTTGTCTTAGACTCCACACTCAGACCAAAAGCTTTTGGAACTGGTGCAACTAATACTGAGGTTGCTAAAGAGATAGTTATCAGATTAACGAATTTGCTTTTCATAGTTGCTGGAGCGCCTATCCTGCTGCTTTATGGCTGGAGAATACGCTACAAGCCTGTCTATTTAGACCTAAAACCATTTCCATAAGCTTTTGAATACACAAACAAGATATACATTCTGTAGCGTATATTACTTATTTTAGCTTTGCAGTAAGGAATTCATCCACCCTTGGTAAAGGATTGGTCAGGTCTCTCTAACAACCCAACTTGTAAAGCGGGTTTCCTTGTGTGTAATTTTTAATTGATGCCCGTGATATGTAGTCTGCGATACAGAATTGCCCATCCTGGAATTGGTGCAATCAGATACATTTCCGACGTGCGATAGACATGGAAAGACCCAAAGAAGTGTTGAAGAAAGTTCTAATTACCGGGGCGATCGCCCTATGGCTACTCGGCGTCCCTCTCACGGGTCATGCGCTAGCTGCCCCCTTTGATGCAGAAGCAGCAGTCACCAATGCTCAAACGGCTGCTGATACAGCGTTTATGCTGCTGTGTTCTGCGCTGGTACTGCTCATGACACCAGGGCTTGCCTTTTTCTACGGAGGATTTGTGCGATCGCGCAATGTCCTCAACACGATGATGATGAGCTTCTTTGCTTTGGGACTCATCGGTGTAGTCTGGATTCTCATTGGTTACAGTCTATCTTTTGCCCCTGGGTTGCCATTTATTGGCAGCTTAGATTGGGCATTTTTGAACAAAGTTGGGCTAGAAACTTCAAAGTATCTACCTCACTTTGCGTATGAAGATGCACTCAAGGCGAAAGATCCAAACTACGCCGATGTTGTTTCCTACGCAGGAACCGTTCCGCATCAGGCATACATGATCTATCAAGCGATGTTTGCCATCATCACTCCAGCACTCATTTCTGGCGCGATCGCAGAGCGGATGACGTTTCGAGCCTATGTTCTCTTCATGCTGTTGTGGTCATTATTCATTTACTGCCCAATGGCGCACATGGTTTGGGCAAAAGGTGGCTTTCTGAGCTTGTACGGTGGCTTAGGTGCTCTAGACTTTGCAGGCGGTACAGTCGTACACATTAGCTCCGGTGTCTCCGCCCTTGTCGCTGCTATCTTGCTTGGTCCTAGGAAAACCTATCCCAACCAGCTCACACCCCCCCATAACGTGCCATACATTCTGTTAGGTGCTGGCTTGCTGTGGTTTGGCTGGTTCGGGTTTAACGCGGGTAGCGCTTATGCCGCTGGCGCTTTGTCAACCGTTGCGTTTGTTGCTACAAATACCGCAGCTGCGGCTGCTCTCCTCACCTGGTTAGTTTTAGAACAGGTTCTGCGGGGTAAACCCACGGCTGTGGGAGCTGCTACAGGTGCAGTTGCAGGTTTAGTGGGTGTCACACCAGCGGCTGGATTTGTCACGCCAATTGGAGCGCTATTGATTGGTAGCATCGTTGCCGCCGCCTGCTTCTTTGCCGTCAGTTACAAGGTAAAAGCAGGAGTTGACGATGCTCTCGATACCTTCCCCGTGCATGGAGTTGGTGGTACTCTCGGCGCGATTTTAACAGGGATATTTGCAACCAAAGCCGTCAACGCTGCGGGTGCAGATGGCTTGCTGTTTGGCAATCCCGGTCAGCTTGTTACGCAGATCATGGCTGTTGTCTTCACCTATGTCTTTGCCGCTGTTGGCACGTTCATCATTATCAAGATACTGGATGCCACAGTTGGCTTACGGCCTAAAGCAGAAGCCGAATTTCAAGGGATGGACATCAATGAACATGGTGAAGAAGGTTACGGCGAAGAATTTGGTGGCGGAGTTAGCCTCACCAGCGAGTAACTCTAGCGATTAATTTGTAAGCTGTTGTGCATCGAAGTCTCTAGCGATCGCTGATTTGAAGATATGTTTGAGTAGAGCGGTGCAATGCCACTAAAATCTGATTCAAACCAGATGCTGGATCTAATCAAGTGTCCACTCACTCGAAAACTTTTCCGACTTGGGCTTTCTTCTTTCTAGCTGTTAATGGGCTATTGGTGTTAGCGATCGCTTGGGGACTACAACGTAAATACTATTGGTCAATACCCTCGCCCGTCAGCCAACCAGCGGTGGCTACCCGTCTATCTGTTGCTGCCAAACCTAGCCGAGCAGCTGAATTAGGGCCGCGCCACCAGCTAAATTACCAACAGTGGGTAGCACTCCTGCAACAGGAGGCTGAGGTAGCGGCTGCCCAAAAGCCCGAACATTTATCAATACTCCTAGGCGATTCTCTCAGCCTGTGGTTTCCGGCTGAATTACTACCACCGCAGCGAACTTGGCTAAATCAGGGAATTTCTGGCGAAACCTCAGCTGGCTTGCTCGAGCGCTTGGAGTTAATAGACAAGAGTCAACCGGAGGTCATTTTTGTACTCATTGGCATTAATGACCTGATTGGGGGCATGAAAGACGAGACAATTTTGGCAAACCAACAGCTAATTATTCGCTACTTGCGGCAAGTTCATCCCCAAGCCAAGATTGTCGTTCAGTCAATTTTACCCCACGGTGCCGAAAAAGTAACCTGGGAAGGACGCGATCGCCTTCTTGCCATACCTAATACTCGCATCCTCGCCCTGAACGGGCAGATAAAAGCGCTCGCGAACTCAGAAGGCGTTATTTATCTCGACCTCTACTCGCTCTTTGCCGACGCCAATGGCAACCTCAACGCAGAGTTGACTAGTGATGGCTTGCACTTGAATGCCCAAGGTTACAAAGTATGGCGCAATGCCCTACTCGTCCTCAACCAACTCGTGCTGGAGTCTCGAACTTCCAAGTGAAACCCCGGCTCGCGCCGTTAAGGCGTCTTGGCATTCTATGATCGAGGGGAATTAAGAGTTATATCGGGTTATTTCCTAGGATACGCGGCATGGATACAAAAGCTTTTAAGCGATCGCTTCACAGTTCAGAGAACTACCATCGTAAGGGGTTTGGTCACGAAGCCGAAGTTGCCACTCAGTTGCAATCGGAATATCAAAGCAAGCTGATACAAGAAATTCGCGAGAATAATTATCGGCTGCAACGGGGAGATGTCACCATCCGCCTTGCCGAGGCATTCGGCTTTTGCTGGGGAGTTGAGCGTGCTGTCGCTATGGCTTATGAAACCCGGCAACACTTTCCCACAGAGCGAATTTGGATGACCAATGAAATTATTCATAACCCCTCGGTGAACCAGCGCTTGCAGGAGATGCAAGTACAGTTCATTCCAGTTATTGCAGCTCAGAAAGACTTTTCCGTCGTCGGTGCTGGTGACGTTGTAATTTTACCGGCGTTTGGGGCAAGCGTTCAGGAAATGCAACTGCTCAATCACAAAAACTGCAAGATGATCGATACAACCTGTCCCTGGGTATCCAAAGTCTGGAATACCGTGGAAAAGCACAAGAAAAAAGACTACACCTCGATTATTCACGGCAAGTACAAGCACGAAGAAACAGTCGCCACCAGTTCCTTTGCAGGCAAATACCTGATCGTGCTGAATATGAAAGAAGCGGAATATATCGCTGACTACATCCTCAACGGCGGCAATCGCGATGAATTCCTGGCAAAGTTTAGCCGCGCTTGTTCGGTAGGGTTTGACCCCGATCGAGATTTAGAGCAGATTGGCATTGCCAACCAAACTACCATGCTCAAGAGCGAAACCGAGCAGATTGGCAAGCTGTTTGAACGCACCATGATGAAGAAGTACGGTCCATCTGAGTTAAACGATCACTTCCAAAACTTCAATACCATCTGCGATGCGACCCAAGAGCGTCAAGATGCCATGCTGGGGCTAGTAGAAGAAAAGTTAGACTTAATGGTGGTAATCGGTGGCTTCAATTCCTCCAACACTACCCAGCTACAACAAATTGCCATTGAGCGAGGCATTCCTTCCTATCACATTGATAGCGCCGATCGCATTGGTACAGGCAATCAGGTAGAGCATAAGCCACTGCACCGGGATTTGGAAGTGAAGGAAAACTGGCTTCCCTCCGGCTCAATTGTTGTCGGCATCACATCGGGAGCCTCAACGCCGGATAAAGTAGTCGAAGAGGCGATCGAGAAGATTTTTGAACTAAAGGCAACCGCTGCCTTGGTTTAGATCATCATTCACTCATACACAAGTTTTAGGCATTGAGCTAACCCTCTTGACTCTGGCAGGTTCAAGAGGGGAAGTCCTGCAAGATTATTCAATAATTTCGTGAATTCGTTGCGCTGTTAACACGGCAAGCTCCTTCCATCCCCCTGCCTTTTCTTCCTGCTTTTTCACGGCAGCGTTGAAGGCATCTATACAAAGGTTCATTCGTCGCCTGAATTCTTGAGAGGTCATCGACTGAATAAAACTGAATAAATTAGATGAGTTGCCAAATTTACAGAAGTCTATGAAGCTATCAGAGGGAAAATCTTCATAAATTGCGTTTCCCTGACCGTAGTAAATTGGCAAACAACCTGCTTGAACCGCATCCCAGATTTTCTCAGTGCAGTAGTAAGGCCAGTTCGTGTTCTCAAAGGCAAGATTGAAATGGTAGCCTTGCAAGATATCTAGTTTGTTTTGTCTCCAATCACCCTTACGGGATTCCCCCAAGGTAATGCCTTCAGGCCAGCCCTGACCATAAATATCCACTAGGCCTAAAGCGTGTCCCTCCAAAGCAACGGTGATACGTAAACGGTTGAGGTCAATCTCCTTACCCCGGTACTTGAGGGTCAACTCCCGGCGCTGATCACGATACCCCATTAGCGCCACAACCCTACGATGTTTAAACTCAAAATCCTTTAGAGGTTGCAGCTTGAGGGCAGGTAACCATCTGTAATTGTTGATGTAAGCTCCTGTAAATACATTAAAAATATGCACCTGGGGCAGGAACGGATACTGCACGAAGGACGTAAAGTGACTGTCATACCGTGGTTCATCCGTCCAGATGAGATACTTCTTTGCGTTCCCGTACTTGAGCATCAAGGGAAGTAGTCGTCTGAAAGTGAACCTGCCAGGAAGTACTGGATAGCCTGGGTTGACACCAGCAACAATCAAATCAGCTACAAGCTCGTCAGACACTAGAGTAATGCCGTAGCTTTGTAGGGTCATCCGCTCAGACGCCTTAAAGAAGGGCGATTCCTTTAGAAAAGAGCCAATGGGTAAGACTCGAATCATAGGTTTTAAAAGCAATTGAGGTTTTCATCACAAAGTGGCACGTAGTTGAGGATAGTAGATTGTTATACTGCGACTGGGAGCCATCATATTTTTTACTATTCAAACAGGATTCGTTATAGGAAATGCAGCCCACTGACCCTAGCAAGTTTACTGATAAAGCTTGGGAAGCCATTGTCAAATCCCAAGATGTTGCCCGTCGCTTCAAAAATCAACAGCTAGAAGTGGAGCATATGGCGATCGCACTGCTGGAACAAGACGGGCTAGCGAATCAGATTCTCACTCGTATCCCCGTCGATATCCCGCCGTTTAAGAAGCAACTGGAAACCTTCGCCAGCCGTCAACCCAAAGTACAGAACGTTGACCAACTGTATCTGGGTCGCGGCTTGGATGTCATGCTAGATAACGCGGAGGCAGCAAGAGTCGGGTTGCAGGATGAATTCATCGCTGTAGAGCATTTACTTCTCGGTTTAGCAGAAGATGACCGAGTCGGGCGGCGCTTGCTCAAAACTTTTAACCTCGATACTCCCAAGCTGGAAGGGGCGATTAAAGCGATTCGGGGTTCTCAAAAAGTTACAGACCAAAGTTCTGAGGCCCGTTACGATGCTTTGGAGAAGTACGGGCGAGATTTAACTGAACAAGCCAAAGCCGGGAAACTCGACCCTGTGATTGGGCGGGATGAAGAAATTCGCCGGGTGGTACAGGTCCTTTCTCGTCGCTCGAAGAATAACCCAGTCCTAATTGGAGAACCGGGAGTTGGGAAAACAGCGATCGCCGAAGGACTCGCTCAACGTATCGTGAATGGTGACGTTCCGGAATCCCTGAAAAACCGCCAGTTGATTTCCTTAGATATGGGAAGCCTAATTGCAGGGGCGAAATATCGGGGAGAATTTGAAGACCGACTCAGAGCAGTATTGCGAGAAGTCACTCATTCTGAAGGGCAAATCGTACTTTTCATTGATGAACTGCACACCGTTGTCGGTGCCGGGGCAACTCAAGGAGCAATGGATGCGGGGAACTTGCTCAAACCGATGCTGGCGCGGGGGGAACTGCGCTGTATTGGGGCAACCACTTTGGATGAGTACCGCAAGCATATTGAGAAAGATGCGGCACTGGAACGCCGTTTCCAACAAGTTTTAGTTGATCAACCCACGGTCGAAAACACGATTTCGATTTTACGGGGACTGAAGGAACGTTACGCGGTTCACCATAATGTAACGATTACTGACTCGGCACTGGTGGCAGCAGCAACCCTTTCGGATCGTTATATTAGCGATCGCTTTTTACCCGATAAAGCCATTGATTTAGTCGATGAAGCGGCAGCAAAGCTGAAAATGGAGATTACCTCCAAGCCCGTGGAATTAGAAGCCATTGACCGCAGGCTGATGCAGCTCAAGATGGAGCAGCTTTCCCTGGAAGCGGAAAATCAACGAGATGGCATTACTACCGTCAGCAGTGCCTACCGCTCGTCCAAGGAGCGTCTAGAGCGCATTGAACAAGAGATTGCGAGTTTGGAATCGAAACACGAACAACTCGACGGGCAGTGGCAAGGGGAAAAGCAACTCCTGGAAGATATCAATAACCTAAAAAAAGAAGAAGAACAACTCAGGCGACAAATTGAGCAGGCAGAACGGGATTACGACCTGAATAAAGCAGCTCAACTTAAGTATGGGCGCTTGGAGACCTTACAACGCGAGCGCGAAGCCAAAGAAGCCCAATTACTAAAAATTCAAGCGGGTGGCACGGCTTTATTGCGTGAACAAGTTACGGAAGCCGATATTGCGGAAATTGTTGCTAAATGGACAGGCATTCCACTGAACCGACTGCTAGAGTCAGAACGCCAAAAGCTGTTGCAGTTGGAAGGTCATTTGCACCAACGGGTGATTGGACAAACCGAAGCTGTTGAAGCGGTTTCAGCGGCAATTCGTCGGGCTAGGGCAGGGATGAAAGACCCCGGACGCCCTATCGGTTCCTTCTTGTTTATGGGACCAACGGGTGTCGGCAAAACCGAACTCGCCCGTGCCCTTGCTCAGTTTCTGTTTGACAGCGAGGATGCACTAGTTCGGCTCGATATGTCCGAATACATGGAGAAGCACTCTGTCTCGCGGCTAGTTGGAGCACCGCCAGGATATGTGGGTTACGAAGAGGGGGGACAACTTTCGGAGGCAGTTCGTCGCCATCCTTACTCCGTGGTGCTACTGGATGAGGTGGAAAAGGCGCACCCGGATGTCTTCAACATTTTGCTGCAAGTACTGGATGATGGTCGCATCACCGATTCCCAAGGGAGAACGGTAGATTTCCGCAATACGATTATTGTCATGACTAGCAATATCGGTAGCGAGCATATTCTGAATGTGGCTGGGGATGATTCTCAGTACGAAGAAATGCGCAAACGGGTAACCGATGCCTTGCAAAAACACTTCCGACCGGAATTTGTGAACCGCGTGGACGATATCATTATCTTCCACACCCTCAGTCGTGCTGAACTGCGGCAAATTGTTGGCATTCAACTCAAGCGGATTGAGCGTTTGTTAGCCGACCAAAAAATTAGGCTTGAACTTTCGTCAGCGGCTGTCACTTATTTGGCAGACGTGGGTTACGATCCGGTATACGGCGCTCGTCCTCTGAAACGGGCGATTCAGCGCAATCTGGAAAATGCGATCGCGACTAAACTCCTGGAAAACACGTTTGTTGAGGGTGACACAATTGTGATCGATTGCGTGGATAATGCCCTTACTTTCACCAAAAAAGTACCGTTTAAGGCGTCGGCAGCTCAAGCGATCTCTTGAGAGGCTGTGGGACTGAACAAGTACCAGGACGAAGAGATGCTCTTGTATGTCACAAAACCATCAGACCTCACCTGAGCTTTCCACGGCGGGAAAAATCAAGGATACTCTCCACAAAGCACTGGGAAACCTAGGAGGCTTTGAGGAGTGTGTCTTATTGAACTATCCCGACTATCCCAATATCGGCGATCATCTGATAGGACTCGGCACTGTACTGTACCTTACTGAGGTTCTCAAGACTCCAATTAACTACATTGCGAGTATTGATGATTTCTCAGAAGAAAAACTGGAAAAGAAAGCGGGTAAAGCTCCAATTGTCCTCCAAGGCGGCGGCAACTTGGGTGACACTTGGAGTCATCATCAATTATTTCGCGAACATATTATTTCAAAGTACCGCGATCGCCAAATTATTATCATGCCGCAAAGTATTTATTTTGCGAATCCAGATAATTTAAATAGAGCAGCTACTATCTTTAATGCTCATCCTAATTTAACTTTATTCGTTCGCGATAATTACAGTTATGAACTAGCGTGCCAACATTTCTCCAACTGTCAGCTCATCAAATCACCGGATATGGTGTTTCATCTGGCGAACATACCGCTTCCCTCCTACAAGTTCAACCCAAAACGCCCTATCCTCTATCTGTGTAGGCAAGACAGTGAGTTGAATGAGGCATTTTCGCCAGCTAATCTTGAAATCCCTAATCTAGTTGTCCAAGATTGGGTTGACTCAGGAAAATGGATTTACAGGGGGAGAGGAACGTTTGGAGAGCTGAAAGAGTGGTATTGGCGTATTCCAGGCGTTGTTTTACTGGTTCGAGAAGGCTGGCAACGAGGTTTAGCAAGACCGAAAGAGTGGATACCTCGCCAGAGATGGGAACGTTTTCATCCCTATGCTCATAAGTTTAATAGTCTTTACAATCCATTTATACATCGCTTCTCTTGGAGTTTGATGCACGCTGGAGTTTATCAACTGACTCAGAGCCGTTTAGTCATTACAAATCGCTTGCATGGGCATCTTCTCTCAATTTTATTAGGAATTCCTCATATATTTTTACCAAATTCCTACTATAAAAATGAATCTTTTTATGAAAATTGGACTTATCAAATCCCCTTTTGTAGATTTGTTAAAGAGCCTTCACAAGTTCAAGGCGCTGTACAAGAACTTCTATCATCATTTGTTAGTAGAGGCTAGACACTAATTCATTGACCTAGTATGCCCCTAATCTCTGTAGTTATTCCAGTTTATAATGGCGAAAAAACAATTCGAGAGACGATTGAGTCTGTTTTAAATCAAACCCTATCAGATTTAGAAATAATTATTATTAATGATGGCTCACAAGACTCCACCTTAGAGATTGTTTCGAGCCTAAAAGACTTGCGACTAAAAACCTTTTGTTACCCTAACAAAGGCTTGTCTGCTAGTCGTAATCGGGGAATTTCCCAAGCAGCGGGCGACTATATTGCTTTTATCGATGCTGACGACCTTTGGACACCGGATAAACTAGAAGCCCAATTCAACGCCCTCCAAGCCAATCCTCAAGCGGCTATTGCTTATAGCTGGACTAATTATATCGATGAGTTCGGTCAATTTCTATGTCAAGGTCTCCACTCTAAGTACACTGGCGATGTTTACAACAAGCTTTTGGTGACAAATCTATTGGAAAATGGCTCTAACCCTTTCATTCGCAAGCAGGTTTTCACCAAAGTCAGCGGCTTTGATGAATCACTGAGAGCTGGTGAGGATTGGGATATGTATCTACGGTTGGCTGCCCAGTATCATTTTGTCGTTGTGCCAGCACCGCAAGTCTTATATCGACTATCTGTTAATTCAATGTCTTCTAATGTTACTCAGCAAGAAGCAGAATGCTTAAAAGTGATTGAAAGAGCCTTTAATCAAGCACCTGCATCCCTTCAGCATTTGAGAAAAACTAGCCTTGCCAACCTCTATAAGTATC
>JALYGX010000411.1 GCA_030776905.1 Cyanobacteriota bacterium
CCTGCTACAGGTACGGCTGCCAGAGTTGTCAAACAAAGTGGTGGCGGCATTGTTGTTCCTCCAGAAGATCCGGATGCCCTAGCCGCGACTATCTTGGAGTTGTATCACCAGCCCGATAAAGTTAAGGTGCTGGGTGAAAACAGTAGACAGTACGCTCTTGATAACTATACCTTGGAGCAAGCTCTCGATCAGTATGAGAAACTCTTTGCTGCCGTTCAGAAGCGTTGAGTTAAAATAGGGGCAACAACATATTCTCCTTTTTGACGGTGCGCAACACGTTACCAGACAATCAGGCGAAAGGCTCTAAGCGTACCAGACGCAATTGCGAGCAAGCGAACTGTCTACTAAGCGATGAGCCTCGTGGGAGCGCAAAAGTCAGACAATACTGCAAGCTAATCGCAAGTTTTAGACGTTGCATACAAGGAGTTTTTTGATGTGATGCGAGATCGGGTCTTGACCTGGTTAGCAGATAACGTTCCCGCTACTCGGATTCAGCATATTTTGGGTGTTGAGCAGATGTCTGCTGAGCTGGCGAAGCATTATCATCTTGATGTCGAGAAAGCGGCTCAAGCGGGGCTGATGCACGACCTGGCTAAGTGCTTTAAGCCGAATCTCTTGTTGCAGATGGCGAAAGAGGAGGGCATAGAAGTAGACCCAGTCTGTGAAACCACGCCTCATCTATTACACGCAGATGTCAGTGCAATAGTCGCTAGAGACAAGTTTGGGATACAGGATGAAGCAGTATTGAAAGCGATCGCCCTTCACACTTTAGGTCGTCCTGGCATGAGTGATTTGAGCTGTGTTGTATTTATCGCCGATACACTCGAACCGAGTCGGGGGAATACATTAGAGTTGGAAGCTCTACGAAAAGTAAGCAGACAAAACCTTTACAAAGCAGTTTGGCTCACCTGTGACTATTCTCTGAGATTTCTGCTGGAGAGCCATTGCTTAATTCACCCTCGCACGATTTTGACTAGGAATTGGGCTATGGCGATGTCAAGCCAGAAAACCTACCCAGTAAACCGTCTAACAGATAAGGTAGCGTCATCTTAGTGTGGGAAGTATAACCTTACAGAACAGAACAAAGAGTTGCGATCACGCAGCTGATGAGGTGGAAGTTAATTGTTGCTACAGAGTTTGTCTTGTTTTGAGCAAGGAATTTAGGATTTGATGAGAGATCAATTTAATATGCCTTCTACTTTAATTGCTACGGGTGCCGAAAAACTTGATAAAAGCCACGCTCTGGCTTTGACTATTGCTGAGGCGGCTGATGACCGCAAGGCGGAGGATATTGTCATTCTGCGGGTAGCAGAGGTGTCGTACCTAGCGGATTACTTCGTGATTGTGACAGGCTTTTCAAAGGCGCAAGTCAGGGCGATTTCCCAGTCGATCACACAGAAGGTAGAAACAAAGTGGCAACGGCTGCCTCTACGAACTGAAGGACAAGCAGAGGGCAGTTGGCTACTTCAAGACTACGGCGAGGCGATCGTGCACATCTTGCTACCCCAAGAGCGGGAGTTCTATAATCTGGAAGCATTCTGGGGGCACGCGGAAAAAATCGACTTTCGAGCGTCCTAACCGCTAAGTAAATAAACATATGAAACATGATGGAATCTTCTGTTTCTGTCTGTCCCGTTCCAGCCGAACAGCAACCGATTAATCAGTACCAGGAGTTACAAGACTCTTGGTTCTTTCATTGGGTGACGCTGGATCTAAAAGGCTATATTATCAAGCTAGCTTGGGTCTGGGGATGGAGCTGGCTCGTTGCTGGCCCATTAGCGGCAGCGAGTTTTGCACCGAAGAAGTATTTTGTGCATTTTTTGCTTTGTGGGGCGGCTGGGGCGGGTGTATTTGTGGCTTTGACGTTGCTACGACTTTATTTGGGTTGGTCTTATGTGCGCGATCGCCTCTTGAGAGAGACAATATTCTATGAGGAATCAGGTTGGTATGATGGTCAAACCTGGACAAAACCCTCAGCAGTTTTAACACGCGATCGCCTGATCGTTTCCTATCAAGTCCAACCTATTCTGCAACGTCTGAAACGGACGTTCGGCATTCTTGTTCTATTTGTCTTTGGTGGTAGCCTAATTTGGAACTTTTTTTAAACCCGATGCGGTCAGTTCAAGTCAGATTTGCCCTGGTGGCACAACAATTATCCTGTCCCCTTCCAGGATTAGAGTCTGCCGCATGAAAAGGGAAAAACGTACATCTGCACCAGCCATAGAAGTTCGCTTGCTGCGGGAAGGTATTGTCGAATCGATTCATCGAGTTCAAGCTGCTGTCTGTGACGGCAAGGGACGGGTTCTATCCGTTGCGGGTAGTTCCGAAACCTCTAGCTTTATTCGCTCCGCTCTCAAACCGTTTCAGGCACTGACTGTCACTAGCACGGGTACGCTGGAACGCTATAAGCTTAATGACCGCGATTTAGCGATTATCTGTAGTTCCCATCAAGGCACGATAGAACAGGTACGACAGGTCTTTAACATCCTTTGGCGCAGTGATGTTGACCCATCAGCCCTACAATGCCCAATTCCTGAAGGAAAGCAAAGTTCCTTACAGTACAACTGCTCTGGTAAACACGCCGGAATGTTAGCAATCTGCCAGCAACGGCAGTGGCCGCTTAATAATTATTTGCACTACAACCATCCCGTACAAAAGCTGGTCTTGAGTCAGGTTGCTGAGTTGATGCGGATGCCAGGGGAAGAGTTAATTCGGGCACAGGATGACTGTGGTGTGCCCACTTATTTTGTACAGCTCGGTCAAATGGCAACCTTGTATGCCCAGCTCGCTTCCGGTGACAATTTGGGGATGGAACGTATTGTCCGCGCCATGACTCATCACCCTGTGCTGGTGGCAGGAGAAGGCGCGTTTGATACAGAATTGATGCAACTGTCTGAAGGAGAACTGGTTAGTAAAGCTGGCGCAGAAGGTGTTCAATGTATCGGTCGCATTGGAGAAGGAATGGGTATGGCGATTAAGGTCATGGACGGCTCTAAACGCGCCAAGCATGCCGTTGCCATCCAACTCCTGAGGCAAATGGGTTGGATTAGTCCCTCGGTATCGGAAGCTTTGGCGGAAAAGTTTATGAAACTCAGTAACTTCAAACGCTTAGAGGTGGTCGGTGAACTCTCAATGCTTTGATACTCCTTCTAGAAGAAGCCATCGAAACCCATAGGACGAGACTTTTGCTGTATCGAGAAAACAAATTTCCTTAAAAGTTGTCAATTGTGGAAATTAACTGTTATATTAGCAAGAGCGACGACGCGGGATAGAGCAGCCTGGTAGCTCGTCGGGCTCATAACCCGAAGGTCGGTGGTTCAAATCCGCCTCCCGCCACCACATTGAAGATAAAGCAAGCCCTGCAATCATTAACGGTTGCAGGGTTTTGTTTTAGGCTAACTACAACTATTGTCTTTCTGCAAACGCCTGACTTATTACCAACCGTACTGGACAGTCGTAATTGAGCGATCGCTTTTTCTGGAAGAGTAGGAACAATCTCATAAAAAACGGCGGGGAAGCCTCTCTGTACTTTAGTCCAAGGAAGAACCGCCGTCCGCTGCTAAGCTCATGGTTCATGCTGAGCTTGAAAATTGGTACGAACTATGAATGAGAAAGCCCTCGTACTTTTGTCGCGGGATGGGATTACACTCTAATCTGTACAGGCATAATTAAGTAAGTCATCTTCAATCCACCTAAAGGCGTCAGAATCACCGGGGTATCGGCTGTATTCATCTGCATTTGAATATCCGACGTAGACAATGCCTTTAATCCATCGATTAAGTATTTGACATTAAAAGCAATTTCCAGGCTATCGCCCGATATCTGAGCTGGCATTGACTCTCGCCCACTACCCACATCTTGAGCTTCTACAGATAGGGAAAGCTGTTGATTAATACTGTCAATACTGAACTTGACAATATTGTTTTTCTGGTCAGCCAGTACAGCAATTCGCTCCACCGCACTCAGCAATTGACGCCGCTCAATCGTGATCTGGCGCTGGAACTGGCGAGGAATTAGCTGGCGGTAAGCTGGATACTGCCCTTCTAGAGTACGGCTAGTTAAACGATAGCCAAGTGGTAGGAGCGGAGTGGAGTGATCCTCTGCGATCGCCTGTTCTCCTGCCTGGAAGACAATCTGACCTTGCTCAAAGTGAAGCATAACAGTGTCCGTAGATTGACACATCCCTACCATGCGCTCTAGCTCCCGTAGCGCCCTAGCTGGTAGAGTGAACTCTAACTGGGAGGTATTATCCGCTACTCCTGCCTGTTCCTCCTCGTCGGCATTTTGATTGGTGGTTTGCACAACAGCCAGTCGGTGACCGTCTGTTGCAGCAAATTCGAGGCTATCTTGTTGCATTGTTAGATGAACGCCTGTAAGCACCTGCTTAGTTTCATCAGAACTTGTGGCAAACAAGGAACCGCCTAACCCTTGAGTTAAAGCCTCTACTGAAAGATGAACTGCAACCCCTGCTTTGACTTGCGGCAGTTCTGGAAACTCTTGGGCACCCATTCCTCGCATTTGGTAACGCCCTGAAGCAGAAGTCAATGTCACAATCAGGCTATCGCCATCATCTGTCTCTCCTGCTTTGTCCTCCAGAGTAATCTCCCCTCCCGGCAGGCGCGAGACAATATCATTTAGAAGTTTTGCGGGGATAGTAATTTCACCACCTGCCTCCACTGTGGCAGCAAAACTGGTTTGAATGCCAAGGCTGAGGTCGAAAGCCGTAAGTCGCACCTGCTGAGTTTTTGTATCTGCCGTCACTAACACATTGCCGAGTACGGGATGGGTAGGACGAGAGGGAACCGCACGACTCACCAAGGAGAGGTTAGTATTAAGGTCACTTTGGGTGCAAACTAGTTTCATAGAAATTTAAATATCTAACGTGGTCGTTGTGTAACTAAGTGCCACTAAGCGGCAACGTTTGGAATTGAGCAAGGCTTATTCCAGCCTAGATTAATTCCCCAGAGCTTTACCAGGATAAGTCTGGGATTGGTTCTGGTCAATGTCTTAGTTCTGGCGAAACTTCTGAAATTTCTTCCCTGATATGCTTTGAGGAGAGTAGGCTAGTTTCTGCCACGATTTTTAGCGCTAGAGGTGCTTCTAGTCTTCTGCTGTTGCCTTATTAAAGTTGGTGACAAAGCCTACCAGTAGTGGTTGTGGCTGTGGAAAATGTGGAAAAACTGTCTAAATTCATTGAACATAGTTGTTTAAGAGATAGGAACTTGTGGAAAAGTTGTGGAAAAATCAGGCTGGTTTTCCACAAAGTATTTATACTAAAGACGAAAATTTCATCCAATTATGGACTTTTCCACAGTTTTCCAGAGAGCCTTCCACAGGTAACAACAGTCTTAAGAGTTTCTGAGTCGTTTCATTAAGACGTATTATCTTTAGCCCCTCAACTGTGTCCTTTCAGTCACGTTTTGCACGGCTATAGAATTTTAAGTTTAGCTTTGGTTTCTACTGGCAAGATTAATGCGATCGCTTAATTGCCTCAGTGTCTGAGCTAACTTAGCATCGCTCTCCCGTAGTTGAGCAATCTTCTCGCAACTATACATCACTGTCGTATGGTCTTTTCCACCAAACTCCTCACCAATTCTCGGCAAGCTCAACTCTGTATGCTGCCGCATCAAATACATCCCAATTTGCCGAGACCAGCTAATTTCTCGCCGTCGCGAGTTACCTTTTAAGTCTTCAATAGAGACATTAAATGCCTCTACTATAACCATCAACACGGCTTCTGGAGAAGCCTGTACTTTAGGCATAGGTGGATTTAGAATCGGCGTAATATTCTCAACCGTCATGGACAAGCCGGAAATTGAGACATAAGCCACAGCCCGAATTAAAGCTCCCTCTAGTTCCCGAATGTTGGAAGTGTAGTTAGTGGCAATGTATTCAATCACCGAACGCGGCAGGCGCATATTTTCGTACTCTGCCTTTTTCTGCAAAATTGCCATTCTTGTTTCCAAGTCTGGTGGTTGAATATCAGCAATCAAACCCATTGAGAAACGGGAACACAGGCGTTCTTGCAGGCGGGTAATCTGGTTAGGAGGACGATCTGATGCCAAAACAATTTGCTTGCCTGCTTCATGCAAGGTATTAAACGTGTGGAAAAACTCTTCTTGGGTATACTCCTTACCTTCAATAAACTGAATGTCATCTACCAAGAGGACTTCTGCTGCCCGATAGTGTTCTCGAAAACTCTGCATACTATCTTGACGAATTGCTGCGATTAGGTCATTGGTAAACTGTTCAGTAGAAACATAAAAGATTTTAGAATCGGGATTATTCTCCAAACGGTAATGACCGATCGCCTGCATCAAGTGGGTTTTTCCCAAACCGACGCCACCACATAAGAACAGAGGATTAAACTCACGTCCTGGAGATTCTGCTACAGCTAGAGAAGCAGCATGAGCCATACGATTATTAGAGCCAACGACGAAGCGAGAGAAAACATACTTAAGATTTAACTCTGGCGGTCTAGGCTGATGATTAGGTCTATGGTCTGAAGTAACGGCTGCTACAGGCAATGCCCAAGAAACATCTGCATCCCCGGTAGTAGAGTCGTCATCCCCTGCTGTAACTGTAAGGTGAATTTCTACGGATTGACCTAAGATATCCTGCACAACATCAGCGATCGTTTTGATGTAGTACTTCTGCAACCAATTCCTAGCAAAGGGGTTGGGGGTGCGAATCACCAAACAGTTATTTTCCAGTTGTTCAGCACTGGTAGTTTTTATCCAAGTTTCAAAGGTAGGTCGGCTTAACTGTAGCTGTAAACGTTCTAGTACCTGGCTCCAGAGCTGTTCTGGGGAAGTTTCCACGGGCTTTCCTCTACCTTAATCTCGATCTTCTCTCGTTTCAAAAGAAGTAGGCTGAGAGTGTAGAACAGCTCAACTTCTTTATCCAAATATTAAGAACCTCAACGGTTCTGCATCTTATCCTTTTTTATAGAATGCTCTAGCAAATCATCGTGTTAGCGCGATCGCACCCTTTAAGTTCACTCCATCATGACTCAATCATTACAAATCACTCAATTAGGCAATCCCATCCTGCGCCAGCAAGCCCAGCTTGTTGATAATGTTCGAGATGAGAGCATCCAACAGCTGATTGACGCTCTCATCGTAACTGCTGTGACATCAAACGGCGTTGGGATCGCCGCCCCTCAAGTAGCTGAATCTTATCGTTTGTTCATCGTAGCGTCTCGTCCCAATCCTCGGTATCCTAAGGCCCCCCTGATGGAACCGACTGCCATGATTAATCCTCAAATTATTGCTCACTCTACTGAAGTGGTTCAAGGCTGGGAAGGTTGCTTAAGTATCCCTGGAATTCGAGGATTGGTTCCTAGGTATCAAGCGATTGAGGTTGAGTACACCACACGCGACGGTCAGCTACATCGTCAAGAATTAACGGATTTTGTGGCAAGGATATTTCAACATGAGTATGACCACCTTGAGGGCATCGTCTTTTTGGATCGAGTGGAGAGGACTCAAGAGTTAATGACCGAGCAAGAGTATCAGCAGCGAATTGTTTAGAGTAATAGAGTTGTTACCTACATCCGCTCTAAAACAGAGATTCCTAGCAGAGATAAGCCTTGTTTCAAAGTTCTAGCTGTCACATCACACAGCACCAGTCGCGATGTTCGCGAAGGTTCCTCTGCTTTAAGCACGGGACACTGGTCATAGAATTGATTGAACTTCTGGCTCAGTTCAAATAGATACTGGCAAAGACGATTAGGTAGTAAATCTTGCTCAACAGCATTGAGAACTTCACTCAGCTGTAATAAATGCTTCGCTAGTACTAACTCTGTTTCTTCCTGCAAGAGAATTTTGGCATCTGCTCCTAGCTGATCAAAATCAATATCACCTTTGCGGCTAATCCCCCGAATCCGGACGTAGGCATAAAGCATATAAGGAGCTGTATTGCCTTGAAGGGCTAGCATTTTGTCGAAACTGAAGATGTAGTTACTAGTACGGTTTTGGCTAAGGTCAGCATACTTAACTGCACTGATGCCAACTACCTTAGCAACGTTAGCTTGAAAATCTTCAGTTTCCTCACGACCTTCTTCTTTCAGCCTAGCTTCAAGATCGGCACGAGAACGAGCGATTGCTTCATCCAGCAAATCTCTCAACCTTACTGTTTCGCCGGAGCGAGTGCTGAACTTTTTGCCATCTTCTCCCAGTACCAAACCAAAGGGGACGTGTACCACCTCTACATCATCTGTAAGCCAACCAGCCCGACGTGCAACCTGAAACACCTGAGTGAAATGATTGGCTTGACCAGCATCAGTGACGTAAATAATTCGTTCTGCTTGGTCTTTCTGAATCCGGTAGCGTAGTGCGGCTAAATCAGTTGTGGCATAGTTGTAGCCACCATCAGATTTTTGAATGATTAGAGGTAAAGGCTCACCCGCTTTATTAGTGAATCCCTCCACAAAAACACACATAGCCCCGTCGTTTTCCTCTAACAAACCTGATTGACTTAGATTTTCCACAATCCCAGGCAATAAAGGGTTATAAAACGATTCTCCTCGCTCTGTTAACGTAACATCAAGCCAGTCATAGATTACCTGAAACTCTCGCCTAGATTGTTCACACAATAACTGCCAAGCCTTTCGGCTATCCTCTGCACCAGATTGCAGTTTGACTACTTCCTGGCGTGATGCTTCTTTAAACGCCTCATCTTCATCAAACCGCTTCTTGGCTTGCTTATAAAAGCTGACTAAATCTCCTATCTCTAGGGCATTAGCCGTCGTTAGCGCCGCTGGATAGGCTTCCCGTAGGTAACAAATCAACATTCCAAATTGAGTACCCCAGTCACCTACATGATTAAGCCGCAGCACATCATGACCCTGAAATTCTAAGATTCGGGCAATAGAATCCCCAATGATGGTTGAACGTAGGTGTCCTACGTGCATTTCTTTGGCAATATTAGGGGAGGAGAAATCTAAAATTACACGTTGAGGTGTTTTTGCTGCTTCGACTCCTAAGCGTGGGTCTCTTTGAATATCACTTAGCTGTGCTTCCAGGTAGGCGGGTTTTAACGTTAAGTTAATAAAACCTGGTCCAGCAATCGTTGGCGTCTGACAAATGCCCGTAACATCCAGATGTTCTAATAGTTTTTGAGCGATCACTCGTGGTGGCTGTCCTAACGGCTTACTCAAAGACAAAGAAATATTGCACTGGTAGTCACCAAATTTAGGATTACTAGCAGGCACTACCAAGGGATCGAACCCTTGTAAATCTGAGCCGAAGGCTGCCACTAAGGCTTGAGTAAATTGGATTTTTAGGGATTCGATTATAGAATTCATATCTTAGAGTTAAAGCACTATCGACAAAAAATTGTCTCTAATCAGGTGTTAAGGCTGTTGTCCAGCTTCATACTTAAATCTAGCCAGGTTGAGCGAGTAACCGGGGCGCTACTAGAAATGTAGTCTACGCCCGTTTCGGCAACTACTCGGATAGTTTCTAAAGTAATGTTGCCAGATGCCTCTATCTTGATTCGGTTATTGCTTTGACGAATCAACTGTACGGCTTTGAGCATTAAATCGGCTGGCATATTATCTAACATGATGATATCTGCATCATGCTGCAACGCTTCTTCTACTTGAGTTAAAGTTTCTGTTTCCACCTCTATAGTTAGAGGGTAGGGAATTTGCTCACGGATATAGGCGATCGCTTCACCAATCCCACCAGCCGCAGCAATATGATTATCTTTAATCATCACAGCATCATCTAAACCCATCCGGTGGTTCATTGCGCCTCCCACTTGAGAGGCGTACTTTTCCAGGAGTCTTAAGCCAGGAGTCGTTTTTCGGGTATCAACCAGTCGCGTCGGCAAATCAAAAATTGTATCAGCATACTTACGAGTGAGGGTAGCAATGCCACTCAGACGCATCACCAAATTTAAGGCAACTCGTTCTCCCATCAGTAATGCGTCGAAAGGTCCCTGTAAGTGAGCAACTACTTGACCTGGATGGCATTGTTCACCCTCAGCAGTCAGAGGAATAAAATTA